>CBDTTR010000012.1:0-19288 GCA_965363405.1 uncultured bacterium
CCTTATAACACCGGTTCAACCTTCCAGATATCTTCTGCATACTCAGAGACTGTTCGGTCACTCGAAAACTTCCCCAAACGAGCCATGTTTAATATAGCCTTTTTCGCCCAGGTAGAAGAGTCCAGATAATCCTGAGAAGCTATTTCCTGAATATCAATATAAGACTGCAGATCTGCGAGATGAAAATAGTAATCTCCTTCATGAAGAATTTTATCATAAATGGGTCTGAAAAGCCCCGATTCGCTGTTACAGAACATATCAGAACCGATGCTATCTACTACCCTTTTTATGTTCGGATTTTTGCTATAGTATTCCTGGGGGTTGTATGATCCCTGCTCGCGCATTTCCTGTATCTGTTCGCTTTTAAGGCCAAACATGTAGACATTTTCGGATCCCACTTCTTCCCGTATCTCAATATTGGCTCCGTCCATGGTACCCATAGTTATAGCACCATTAATGGCTAACTTCATGTTGCCTGTTCCAGAGGCCTCCATACCTGCTGTTGAAATCTGTTCACTTAAATCAGCGGCAGGAACGATCTTTTCAGCAAGAGATACTTTGTAGTCAGGGATGAACACCACCTTTAGCTGGTCTTTTACCCTGGAGTCATTATTGATAACCCCAGCCACATTATTTATAAGCTTGATAATCAGTTTTGCCATGGAATATCCGGGCGCTGCCTTGCCTGCAAAAATATAGGTTTTGGGAGTGGTTACTTGCCTTTGATCTTCGATAATGCTCAGGTACTGGTGAATTATATGCATCACATTCAACAACTGGCGTTTGTATTCATGAAGCCTCTTTATCTGTATGTCAAAGAGGGTGTATGGATCCACACGTATCCTGGTTGTATCAAGAATTACCTTCGATAACCTTTCCTTATTAGCTTTTTTTATCTTGAGGAATTCTTTCTGAAAGATTTTTCTGCCTGCATGTGGTTCCAATTCTCTCATCTTGACAAAGTCCGTGATCCAGGAATCACCTATGGTCTTTTTTATCAGATCTGAGAGGAGAGGATTGGCTTTTAAAAGCCACCTGCGTTGTGTTACACCATTTGTCTTGTTGCTGAATTTTTCAGGCCA
Organism: uncultured bacterium; assembly: GCA_965363405.1. Lineage (GTDB taxonomy): Bacteria > Desulfobacterota > WTBG01 > WTBG01 > WTBG01 > WTBG01. Next base: position 1,083 of record CBDTTR010000012.1, read on the forward strand.
CATTTGATAAAAATCCGGGAAGAGAGAGGTTTTTATAAGCTTAGAGTGAAGGCCGGCAACTCCGTTTACAGAATGACTGCCAATGATAGAAAGATGTGCCATGCGAACCTGTTTAGTCTTTCCCTCTTCAATAACAGACATTCTTATTAAACGATCTGGGTCATTTGGCCAGTGGGAAGACACCTGCTTAAGGAAACGGTGATTTATCTCACATATTATCTGCTGATGTCTGGGCAGTACATACTCCATTAGAGGAACGGGCCATTTTTCCAGTGCCTCTGGCAGCAATGTATGATTGGTGTAACTAAGGGTAGCCTGTGTAAGTTCCCATGCCTCATCCCATCCCATATTGTGCTCATCGATTAAGGTACGCATGAGTTCTGCTACTGCCAGAGCCGGGTGGGTGTCGTTTAGTTGTATGGTCACTTTATCAGGGAAAGCACCAAAGTTATCATGGCTTTTCAGATATTTCCTGGTAATATCTCTTATGGAACAGGCTACCAGGAAATACTCCTGGACAAGGCGGAGTTCCTTTCCCACTTCTATAGAATCTGATGGATACAGAACCTTCGATACAGTTTCTGAAGATATCTTCTGCTCTACAGCTTTGAAATAATCTCCGTTGTTGAAGATTTGCATATCAAACTCATCAGAAGATCTCGCCGAAAAAAGCCTCAGGCTATTTACCGTTTTAGTGCCATATCCGACTACCGGCATATCATGGGGAACACCGATTATTATTTTCCAGTCCATCCACATAGGATTGTAGTTTCCATATCTATCCTTAGCATGTTCTATCTTACCGAAGACAGGAATGATGCAAGCCTCGTCAGGTTTTTCTATTAGCCAGGGGGTATCTTTTGCAGACCAGTGATCAGGCTCTTCTCTCTGATACCCATCATCTATTTTCTGCCTGAAAAGACCAAATTCATAGTTTATACCGTAACCGTATCCTGGTATTCCAAGGGTTGCCAGGGAATCAAGAAAACAGGCGGCCAGGCGACCCAACCCGCCATTACCAAGAGCTGCATCAAATTCGGTATCCCTCACCTCTTCCATGTCAATACCCATTTTTTTAAGAGCTTTTTGGGATATGTCAAAAATCCCAAGGTTGTGTAAGTTGTTACCCATGGCCCGACCCATTAAGAATTCCATGGATAAGTAATACAGCCTTTTAGCGTCGTTCTTTTTATAACGCGCTTCTGTTTTCAACATACCATCTATCAATCGCTCCCTCACTGTGAGAGCAACGGCTCTGTAAATGTCATGCTTCGTTTTTTCATCCCAGGTCTTTCCATCTGAATATTTCAAGTGGTAACGAACGGATTCCTGAAAGCGGATCAAATCTTTAGCACCTCTTGTTTCCATCGATATCCTCTTCTTCGTTTGCGTTACTTTGACAAAGCAGCAACGGCTTCTTTTTCATTGTCAAAGATATTGAATACTCTATCCATTCTGGTTAATTTAAACATCCTCAATACCAGATCCTTCAGTCCACAGATGACAAGGTCTCCTTCTCCTCCCAGCATTTTGAGGGATGAAACAATGGCCCCCAGTCCACTACTGTCTACGAAATCAACCTCAGAAAAGTTTAAGACGATTAAACGGTTACCATTTGAGATATATCTGTTCATTTTATCTTTAAAATCCGTAGCAACATGAGCATCCAATCGTTTTTCCAGTACCCTAACGACCAGAGCATTCTCTTCTTTTTGATCTTCAATCTGCATCTTTTCCCCTTATCTTACTACCCGGTTGTCATTTTTTACGATACTATTTTTTTAGTCATGGTTAAACAGTTTTTTCCATCCTCTGTTTTATAGTCCATGCTATCCATAATCTCTTTCATAATAGCGATACCCCTTCCCCCTTCTGGTATGCTATCCAGGTCACCTGGCTCAAATTCAAGTGATGAAATATCTTTTTGTTCTAATAAATTACCTTGCATCGGTTTTCCTGTGTCGTAAACATCAAGTACAAGCCTGTCTGGATAAATGTTGAAAACCACTTCTACCTTGTTGCCGGCTTCTTTATCGTAAGCATGGATGATGGCATTGTTTACGGCTTCCACAACACATAATTCCAATCGGTAAGACTCCAGTTCGTTGAGTCCTATGTGAGATGAGATTTTGTTTACAGCTAGACCAATCAAAAAAACATTCTTAAGATTGCTTTCTATGGTAAACTTGATCTGTTTTTCATCCATAACGATTTCCCATATTTATTTTGAAAGGGCAGTAATAGCCTCCTTTTCACTTGGAAATATCTTGAACAGTTTGTCCATCTTGGTAATGCGAAACAGGTTCAAGACCGTTTCCCGCATCCCGCAAATAGCAAAATCTCCCTTTTGACCCAACATCTTCATGCTGGAGATAATGGATCCCAGGCCGCTGCTGTCTACAAAATTGACTTCAGAGAGATTAAGCACGATAGACTCATTCCCGCGTTTGACAAATTCAGCTATCTTCTCTTTAAAATCGGCCGTTACAGGTTCATCCAGCCTTTTCTCCAATAATTTTATGATCAACACATTTCCTTCTTTTCTCTCCTTAAGCTCCATCTATCCTCCTCTTTTGTCCAAACAATGACCACTAAGTTCACAGCTTAATCGATGTTCACACACTCTTTTTGCTAGGTTTGTCCCCTAAATTCCACTGCCAGCAGGCTAATGTCATCCTGCGGTTCCGTATTATTCCCGAAATACATCATGGATTCTATGACGCCATCTACAATATTGGAGATAAGATTATCCTTTAATCTTTGCAGTTCTGCAAAGAAGCGATCTTCACCGTAAAACAACCCATCTGCATTCTGATATTCTACAATTCCGTCCGTATAGAGAAAGAGCTTGTCTCCAAACTGGAGCTTTCTCTCCCCTTCTTCGAAAGGAAGCAACCCCCCCATCCCGATGATCGTCCCACCTTCCTTCAATAGTTCCAGTGTCCCGTCCCGGTGAAGGAGCACAGGCGGAGGATGGCCTGCATTGCTGTACCTGAGAGTTCCGTCCTTTACATTGAGGATACAATAGGAGATGGTGAAGAACTTACTGAAGCGCTCTATGGGGTATTCCTTGTCCATTGCATCAAGGACCCCAGCTGGATTTACTATTTTATAGTAGGGTGGGTTCTCTATAGTTTTTTTGGGGAGCAAACCGACTCGCGGCTGTAACATCTGAGAAACAGAGACCGCTATCATGGCTGAGGTAATTCCATGACCACTTACATCGAGCATGTAGATGGCCCAATGATCCTTGTCCAATCGGAGTATGTTGAAAATATCTCCCCCAATTTTTTGGCAAGGCATAAATCTCCAGACAACATCTATGTCCTTAGTCTCCGGGGGGTTTATAGAAATAAGGCTTCTTTGGATTTCTCCTCCGGCCTTCAAGTCTTCATCGATCCGCTCCTGCTTTATGATCAGGTTCTTATTTGCCAGTATCAGCTCTTTAGTCAGATTTCGAATCTTCAGTTGAGCCTTTGCTCTGGCCAGCACCTCTCTCCTGTCAAAGGGTTTCGTCACATAGTCAACACCCCCCAGTTCCAGGCCTTTTATTTTGTCTTCTTTCTCGGCTTTTGCAGAAAGGAATATAATGGGAATATCAGCACTTCGGCTGTCTCGCTTAAGCTCATAACATACTTCATAACCGTCCTTTTTAGGCATCATAATGTCAAGCAAAATAAGGTCCGGCAGTTCTTGAAAAGCCAGCTTTATCGCCGCAACACCATCCCCAGCTTCTATGAGTTCGCACCCTTCTTTCTTGAAGATACCCGCAAGAAGCTTTCGATTGGCAATCTCATCGTCTACGATAAGTATTTTGTCAGGTAATAGTTTCATTTCGTTTAATAATCCCTGCCTTGCTCTCCTACCTGAAAAGTGTTTCTCCTTAACCCAGATTTTGCAGTAGATTGCTACTGCAAAATCTGGGTTAAGGAGCACTTCATTTGAAGTAAATCCGAATACCCAGGTTAAATTTTCATTGTCTGCACAAGATTCTTCTGAATCTTGAACGGATGCACTTACATTCTTCTAATTTTTCCGTACGTGTCAACTACTATTTGCTTTTCCACTTTTAATTTTACCATATTTTCAGCAACTCTTTTCCCGATTCATTAAGGAAGATTTTAGCATTACACCTTCTTATCTTGACCTTCCAGTATATCCCGGTATAATGACAGCCTGAAATGGGGGGGGGTGCACCATTGTCAAGTGTAAAGTAAAAAGTTCAGAAAAATTTTGAAAGGATGGTTATGGAAAGTAAACTTGTTCAGGCCCTTAATTTAACACATAATCCTGTGGCAATTATATGGACAGATAAAAAACCCGAGAACGCACTCCACTTTAAGAAAAGAACCTGGGGATGTGTTATGTGGATGTTTGCAAGTGCAGCAAAAGGCAGAACGGTTGTGTTTGATAGAGATACATACGGTTGTGTGGGCGGGGGTGTGGGTTTAGGGTTTGGCAATCAATATAGAATTTTTCCTGGTAGTGTAGAGTGCTTTTATCATTTCTTGTCTAAAGGGAATGAACATTTTGAGTTTGGCAAGAAAGTGGCGAAAAAAATTGAGAAATTTGCTGGCAATGAATTTGTTAAAAACTTTCTCAGGGGGGAGAGGTTTATGAAGTCTCCTGAGCAGGTAAAAAAATTCCTTGAACTATTGCCCATAGTGGACATTCCCAATAAATATGTCGTCTTCAAGCCAATATCTGAAGTCAACAAAGGGGATAAACCAGTGGTTATTTCTTTCGTAACAAATCCCCATCAACTTTCTGCATTGATTACCTTATCATACTATGAAATAGGAAACTTGTACAATGTTGTTGTGCCTAAGGGAGCTGGATGTCACCAAATAGGGATATTTGCTTACAGAGAAGCCAAGTCTGAAAATCCGAGAGCTGTTGTAGGAATAACAGATTTATTTGCAAGAAAAACTATAAGGGATAAGCTAGGTGAAGACGTAATGACTTTTACTGTTCCTTTTACTTTATTCCAAGAAATGGAAGAAAATGTTGATGGAAGCTTTTTGCATGAAGAAACCTGGGAGGAGCTTGGAGGAATTAAACCCCAAAAACCTTGACAAAATCAAGAAAGCTTTGCTATAAGAAGTAGCTTTATAAAATAAGTCAGTTAAAAAAGTGCATATAAAAGAATTTGATTATGAGCTTCCAGCGGAATTAATTGCCCAGTATCCCATAGAGAGAAGGGATCAATCTCGCTTGATGGTCCTTAACAGGAAGAATAGAACCATTGAGCACAGGCGATTTCTTGAAATAACCGACTGTTTTAAGCCGGGAGATGCCTTAGTCTTAAACGATACCAAAGTTATCCCTGCCCGTTTAATAGGAAGGAAGCAATCAGGTGGAAAGGTAGAGGTTTTTCTCCTGAGGCCGCATGAAAACGGGAGTGTTGATGAAAAAGTCTGGCACTGCTTAATTAACTGCAGTAAGAAACCTAAACTCAACTCAAAGATATTTTTCAACCAGTCTCTAACCGCTGAAATCGTAGAGGAAGAAGGAGAAGGATTTAAGGTTGAATTTAGCCATGCAGGTGACTTTGAACAGATCTTAAATAGCATTGGTAGAACTCCTCTTCCCCCATATATCAAGAGGGAGAATGGCACAGAGGATGATGAAAGACTTGACCGGGAAAGATACCAGACTACCTTTGCCAGATCAAGGGGGGCTGTAGCAGCTCCAACAGCAGGGCTTCACTTTACCAGCAAACTTCTTGATCGGATTAGAAAAAAGGGAGTTGACGTTCTGTTTCTTACTTTGCACGTGGGGTGGGGTACCTTTCACCCTGTTAGAGTGGAGCAGGTTGAAGAGCACTGTATGCACTCGGAATACTATGTATTGAATTCATCTGTAGCCAGAGTCATTAATGAAGCCAGGAGGAGGAAGTCGCGAATAATAAGCGTAGGAAGTACAGCTACCCGTTCTCTGGAATCTCTGGCTAATGGTCAGGGGGCTGTTAGACCAGGCCGAGGTTATACGAACTTATTCATTTACCCAGGCTATAACTTCAAAATCATCGACAGCTTAATTACCAACTTTCATTTGCCTCGATCAACTCTGTTAATGCTGGTAGCAGCTTTTGCAGGGAGAGAATTTGTTTTAGAGGCTTACCGTGAAGCCATAAAAGAGAACTATCGCTTTTACAGTTACGGTGATGCAATGATGATTATTTAGCACGGAAAGAACCTAGTGTTTACCTTTACATTACTTAAGGATGATTCTGAAACAAGTGCCCGCTTAGGTAAAATCAGTACAGATCATGGAGAGATTAGCACACCTGTTTTTATCCCTGTTGGTACTCAAGCTACTGTAAAAGCCCTTACGCCGGAAGAGCTTAAAGAGCTGGGTGCAGGAATCATTCTCTCTAACACGTATCATCTGTATTTAAGACCAGGGCATGAATTGATTAAATGTTTGGGTGGGCTCCACAAGTTTATGCATTGGGACTACCCGTTGTTAACTGATAGCGGAGGTTTTCAGGTCTACAGTATCAGTGCGAACCAGAAAGTTGCTGAGGAAGGTATCAACTTTCAGTCGCATCTGGATGGTTCCAGGCACTTCCTTTCCCCTGAACTCTGTATGGAAATTCAGGAAGCACTGGGCTCAGATATCGCGATGTGTCTTGATGAGTGTGTTCCCTACCCTGCTTCTTATGAATATACAAACGATTCCCTTGAGCGAACGACTCGCTGGGCAAAGAGATGTCAGAATAGTAAGAGAAGGAAAGAGCAAGCACTCTTTGGTATTGTTCAGGGGGGGATGTTTAAAGACTTAAGAGAGAAGAGTGCCAGAGCACTTGTTGACCTTGACTTTGATGGATATGCAGTAGGTGGGCTGAGCGTAGGTGAAAGTACTTCTCTCATGCTTGAAATTGTAGAATATACAACCGCCCTCTTGCCGGAGCAAAAGCCTCGGTACCTGATGGGAGTGGGAAGACCTGAAGATATGGTAGAGGCTGTTAAACGCGGAATAGATATGTTTGACTGTGTACTGCCTACACGCAATGCCAGAAATGGTATGTTGTTTACCAGTGCAGGGAAGATAGTGATTAAAAATGCCAGGCACAAAAGAGAGGATATTCCTATAGACCCTCATTGTAATTGCTATACCTGCAAACATTATTCACGGGCTTATTTGCACCACCTGTTTTCAACCAAGGAGATTTTATCTTCAATATTAAATACAATCCATAATCTTTACTATTATATTAATCTCATGGCTGAAATGAGAACTTCTATCAAAGAAGGTACTTTTACTCGATTCTGTCAGAAATTTTATGAATTGAGAAGCACTCAAGAAAAAGAAAAAGAAATCAGTTTTTCAGAATTTCAGATGGGGAGGTAATTATGTTCTTAGGTTTGGCTCATGCTATGTCACAACAGGGTGAAGGCGGCGCACAAGGTTTTTCTGCTTTCATACCGCTTATTCTCATCTTTGTAATCTTTTATTTTCTTTTAATGAGACCCCAACAGAAAAAAGCAAAGCAGCAAAAGGAATTTCTCAATGATCTAAAAGCAGGAGATAGGGTTATTACTGCCGGTGGGCTTCATGGGAAGATTATCGGTTTGACTGATAAAATTGTTACTCTGGAGATTGCGGATAGAGTTCAGGTGAAGGTTTCAAGAAGTCAGGTTTCTGGCCAAAGTGAAATTAAATCCAGTGAGCCCAAGAAAAAGAAAAAATAATATTAACAATAAGTGTGAGGAGATGTAATGGATAAGAGCTTAAAGTGGAGAACGGTTCTCATAATAACTGTACTTTTTATTTGCTGTCTTTATTTGGCGCCAAGCGTTTTTAAACTGCCAAGTTGGTGGGAAGGCACCTTCCCAAGTGAGAAAATCTCCCTGGGATTGGATCTGCAGGGGGGGATGCACCTGCTGCTGGAAGTAGAGGTAGAGAAGGCAATCTCAAATACGATTGACAGATTAGTGAATGACGTAAAGGATACTCTCTTTAAAGAACGTATTCCTTTTGATCGGATAGAAAGAGCAGGTAATGACAACCTCTTAGTTGAGATCTTGAATCCTGCATATAAAGAAAAATTTAACGAAGTCCTAAAGGATAGATTCCCCAATTTGGAAAAGCTAAAGCTTGATGAAAAAGATGGGTTTGTTAACTACACTCTGGGATTAAGGTCTCAGGATAAAGAGTATCTCAAAAAGTTTGCAGTAGACCAGGGTCTGGAGACGATCCGCAATCGTATTGATGAATTTGGGGTGAGTGAGCCCACCATTCAGAAGCAAGGTGAAGATCGAATGCTAATCCAGCTTCCAGGAATCAAAGATCCCAAACGGGCAATTGACCTTATTGGCAAGACTGCCCTTTTGGAATTCAAGGTCGTCAATGATGACTATGACATCAATAAGGCTTTAAAGGGTGAGATTCCTCCAGATTGTCAAATCCTCTATTCAAAACGTGACGATGAAGAAACTGGTGAGACTACCAAAAAACCTTATTTGCTGAAAAAGAGAACCCTTCTTACTGGAGAACACCTGCTTAGTGCCAGGGTAAGTTTCAATCAGTTTAATGAACCTTATGTTGCCATTGCCTTCGATTCCTTGGGAGCAAAACTGTTTGAGAGAATTACCGGGGAAAATGTTGAGAGGAGGCTGGCTATCATCCTGGATAACAATGTTTACTCTGCCCCGGTGATTAGAGATAGAATTGCTGGTGGAAGAGCCAGTATTGAAGGCGGGTTTACCACAGAGAAGGCAAGGGATTTAGCTATTGTATTGCGTGCTGGTTCTCTGCCTGCTCCTGTGAAAATCCTTGAGCAGAGGACAGTGGGACCTTCACTGGGACAGGATTCTATAAATCAGGGAGTAAAATCCGTTCTCATCGGAGGTGCTGCAGTTGTGGGATTTATGATGATTTACTATCTGCTTTTCGGAATGGTTGCCAACTTTGCCCTTTGCTTTAATATGTTGATAATTATGGCAGCGCTGGCTGCTTTTCGAGCCACCCTTACCCTTCCTGGTATTGCAGGCATTTTGCTTACCATTGGTATGGCGGTAGATGCAAATGTGCTCATCTTTGAACGTACCCGAGAAGAGCTGAGGACTGGGAAAACGCCTCGGGCTTCTATTGAAGGTGGTTATTCTAAGGCACTGACAACCATCCTCGATGCCAATATTACGACTCTCATTGCTGCTCTTTTCCTCTTTCAGTTTGGAACAGGGCCCATCAAAGGATTTGCAGTAACGTTAACTGTTGGACTTATTGCCAGTCTCTTTACTGCCATTGTCTGTACAAGGGTAATATTTGATTACTTTCTATCCAAGCGGAGGATTAAAAAACTGAGTATTTAGATATCAGTCAACTATTAAAAAAGGAAAGGTTATGGAACTGATTAAACCAGATATCAACATCAATTTTATAGGTTACGTCAAAGGGGCACTCATATTTTCACTTGTCATGATTGGAATAAGCCTTATCTCTTTAATCATTAAAGGGGGACCACGCTATGGTATCGATTTTGAGGGGGGTACCCTGGTTCAGGTCAAGTTTTTCAATGAAGTTGATATCTCGGAAGTAAGAGTTGCCTTGGATAATCTTACTATTGAAGGACTCAGTGTTCAAGAGTTTGGTGAAAAAGAAGCCAATGAATATCTCATTACAATGAAGAAAACAACTGGTGAGTTAGAAGGACTGTCAGAAAATGTCAAAATAGCCCTTAAGAATAGATTCGGTCGCGAATCACTGGAAGTAAGACGCGTGGAAATGGTAGGACCCAAAGTAGGAAAAGATCTCAGGAAAAAAGGAATGCTTGCTGTTGCCTTTTCCATACTGGGGATGCTTATTTATATCTGGTGGCGATTTGAATTGCGCTTCGGGGTAGGAGCTATACTTTGCCTGATCCATGATGTGGCCATTACCCTTGGTGCATTGTCACTTACTAATAAATCTGTTGATTTGCCCATCATCGCTGCACTGCTTACGGTAGTGGGTTACTCGGTTAATGATACCATCATCATCAGTGATCGCATCCGCGAAAATTTAAAGAAAATGAGCAGGGGGCGTTTGAGGGATATTGTAAATAAAAGTATTAACCAGACCCTGAGTAGGACATGTATTACGGCAGGAACTACCCTCATGGTTGTCATCGCTCTCTTTTTCCTGGGAGGCGAGGTAATCCACGATTTTGCTTTTACCTTACTGGTTGGTATTTGTATCGGTACCTATTCTTCCATTTTTGTTGCAAGCCCTCTTCTGATAGTATGGGAAAGGCTATTCCCCAAGAAGAAAAGGAGATAGTCTGTTCAATTGTATTAGGGCGCAGGTTTTCGTAGATAACCGCTGATGACTATTTTCTCAAAATTAAAGTGTTGCGGGTTACGCGTTACGGGTTTTTAATGCCTTATTCCTAGCTTTTTACAACACGCAACCCGTAACTCGCATCCCGCAACGTTATATTTTAAATCTTAATAACCCGCGTTCATCTGTGTCCAGAAAAGAAATTCCTAAGTGTAAAAAGAGATGATTTCAGTAGAGGAAGCACTACAGATTATTCTAAATAGTATTCAGGTTTTAGGGTTGGAGAAGGTAGATATTTTAAGCTCACTGGGAAGGGTGTTAGGAGAAGATATATACGCACCTTATCACATCCCTCACTGGGATAATTCAGCTATGGACGGGTATGCGGTTATTCAGAAAGATATTAAAGATGCTACCCCAGAAAACCCTGCCACACTGAAGGTAGTTGCAGATCTTCCTGCAGGCTACACTGCGGAAAGGGAGCTTAAAAAAGGGGAGGTCATAAGAATTATGACAGGTGCCCCCATACCTGAGGGAAGCGATACGGTGGTAATGGTAGAGGATACAAAAAGGGATGGAGATAAGGTTAATATTTTCAAAGCAAATTCTAAAGGAGATAATATCAGAAAAGCTGGTGAAGATGTCAGCAAGGGAGCTCTTGTTCTTCCTTCAGGTTCAGTCATCCATCCCGCAGAAGTCGGTATGCTCGCCTCTTTGAAACGGTCCTTTGTTTCTGTATACCAAAGACCTGCAGTTGCCGTTATTTCTACAGGTGATGAGTTGATTGATGTGGATGAGAACTTCACAGAGGGAAAGATTGTAAGCAGTAATACATATTCTTTATCGTCACTTGTCAGGTATTTAGGGGCAACGCCTCTCATACTGGGTATTGCTAAAGACAGGTCTGAGGAGCTTTTGGACAGGTTCAAAGTGGCGGTCCGTGCTGATATGATCATATCTTCAGGGGGCGTATCGGTGGGAGACTACGATCTGGTTAAAGATATCTTGAAAGAACTGGGTGCCGAGATGAAATTCTGGAAAGTATCAATGAGACCTGGGCAACCTCTGGCCTTTGGAGTGATTGAGGGTAAACCCACCTTTGGTCTTCCTGGCAACCCGGTTTCATGCATGGTTTCCTTCGAACAGTTCGTAAGACCTTCTATTTTGAAAGCGAGTGGTTATAGACAAATATTTCGACCCCTTATTGAAGCACGATTAAAAGAACCAATTAAGAAGAAAGTGGGGAAAAAGTATTTCATCCGTTGTATCGTCAGTATGGAAGAGGGAAAATATGTTGTTACCACTACGGGAGAACAGGGATCGGGCATCTTAATGTCTATGGTACGAGCGAATGGCCTTATCGTATTACCGGAAGAAAAGACGACTTTTGAAACAGGGGAAATGGTTAAGGTGCAGATTTTAAACCGAGACTTTGAACTCAGGGAAAACCATGAATACCACTAGATCCCTTTTCCATAAAATTTACCGCAGAGAGCGCTGAGATCACAGAGTAATTAATATTATCACTCTGCTTGCTGGGAGCTACTGATTTTTCTGATATGTAGTTCATTTAAATTATTATTATATATTTTTTCTCTGCGCACACTGCGATCTCAGCGGTGAATATTACTTATCATTCCAAGAAGGGGATTGCTTTGGCTGAACCATTGGGGACGAGAAAAAGAAGCCATTACTGTGGAGAGTTGCATGCGAAAGATGTAGGCAAAGAGGTTACCCTGATGGGCTGGGTACATAGCCGCCGTGACCATGGCGGTTTGATCTTTATCGACTTGAGAGACCGTGAGGGGGTTACTCAAGTTGCTTTCAATCCTGAAATAAATGCCGCAATCCATGGTAAAGCGCACGATTTGCGCAATGAATATGTAATTGCTGTTAAGGGGAAGGTATCAAAACGTCCCGAAGGGACGATCAATCCTGATTTAAAAACAGGAGAAATTGAAGTTCTGGCAGAAGAACTCACCATCTTAAATGAATCAAAGACTTCCCCCTTCGAAATCTCTTCACGACATGGCATATCAGAGGAGGTAAGATTAAAATACCGTTACCTCGACTTACGAAGATCTGGTTTACAGGAAAATCTAATCCTTCGCCATAGAATTGTCCAAACAACTCGAAACTATTTCAACCAGAAGAAATTCATTGAAATAGAAACCCCCTTTTTAACCAAGAGCACCCCGGAAGGTGCCCGGGATTACCTTGTCCCCAGCCGTGTTAATCCTGGTCGATTCTATGCTTTGCCTCAATCTCCCCAACTTTTTAAGCAAATCCTCATGATCTCTGGCTACGATCGTTACTACCAGATTGTAAAGTGTTTTCGAGATGAAGATCTTAGAGCTGATAGACAGCCAGAATTCACACAAATTGACCTGGAGCTCTCCTTTATACAGGAAGAGGATATCTATGAAATAATTGAAGGATTGTTAGTTGCTGTTTTTAAGGAAGTTAAAAATGTGTCACTAATGTATCCCTTTCCCAGGCTGACTTATCAAGAGGCGCTTGCCCGCTATGGGCTTGACAAACCAGATACTCGTTTTGAGATGGAACTCAAAAACCTCACATCTCATTTTGCTGATTCCCGGTTTAAGGTATTCTCACAGGCTGTAGCAGCAGGAGGCATTATCCTGGGATTAAATGCTAAAGGCTGTGCAGAGTATTCCCGCAAAGAGCTTGACGATTTAACCGATTTAGCCAAGGTTTACGGAGCGCAGGGGCTGGCTTGGATTAAAGTTGTCTCCGACGGTTTACAATCACCTATTGCCAAGTTCTTTGCTGAAACGGAGATACAGCAATTGATAGATACTTTAGACGCCCATCCGGGAGACCTGCTGCTCATGGTTACGGATGCAAGGCCAAAAGTTGCCTATACTGCACTGGGACAGTTGAGAGTCCATCTGGGAGACAAACTGGGGTTGCTTGACCCTGGCAAGTGGTGTCCACTCTGGGTTACAGAGTTTCCGCTTCTGGAGTATAATGAAGAAGAAAAACGATACGAAGCAATGCATCATCCTTTCACTTCTCCAGCAGAAGACGATATGCTGCGTTTAAAAGAAAACCCGGAGAATGTGAAGTCCCGAGCCTATGACCTTGTTTTAAATGGCAATGAGATTGGAGGTGGAAGTATCCGAATCCACCGTAAAGATGTGCAGCAGGCAATGTTTGAGGCACTCAAAATTGGAGAAGATGAGGCAAAAAGCAAGTTTGGTTTTCTTCTTGATGCTTTGGAATATGGGGCACCCCCTCATGGTGGTATTGCCCTGGGTCTTGATCGATTGGTGATGCTAATCTGTGGGATTGAGTCGATACGAGACGCAATTGCCTTTCCAAAAACACAAAAAGCAACCTGTTTGATGACTGACGCACCATCACAGGTAAGCGAGAGACAGCTAAAAGAACTCTCTCTTAAAACAGCCATTCCCAAATTGACTAAGTGAATTTCATAGGATAATTCATTTTGTGTTGGAATATCCTGATGCAAACCTGGTGCATTCGCTCGGACAATGTCCTGGGCACAAGATTCTGGATGCTAAATACTAGATGGTTTTATCCAGCATCAAGAAACCAGTATCCAGTATCATTTTAATTACCACATCGATCTTGTTTTCACCAAATTATTTGGCAAGAAAAGAAACTGCTTAGCAAGTAAATAAAGGAGGAAAAAATGGGGAGAAAAAAGATTACTATTGTTGGAGCAGGAAATGTTGGTGCAACAACAGCCCACTGGGCAGCGGAGAAGGAGCTGGGAGATATTGTTTTGGTTGATATTGTGGAAGGAATGCCCCAAGGGAAAGCTCTTGATTTGATGGAATCAAGACCTGTTGAGGGTTTTGATGTTAATATTACCGGTGCCAATGATTATGAGGAAACTTCTGACTCAGATCTGGTAATCATTACCTCAGGACTTCCACGCAAGCCAGGGATGAGCAGAGATGATTTATTACAAAAGAACAAGGAGATTGTTTCCTCTGTTACCAGGTCAGTAGTAGCTCAGTCTCCCAACTGCATTATTATTGTAGTCAGCAACCCCTTAGATACCATGAGTTATGTAGCTAAAGCCGTAAGTGGTTTTCCGAAAAACCGTGTGGTGGGGATGGCGGGTATACTTGACTCTGCCAGATTTAGGGTATTCATTGCCATGGAACTTAATGTGTCTGTGGAAGATATTCAAGCCCTGGTCTTAGGAGGTCATGGCGACAGTATGGTACCACTCCCTCGCTATTCTACTGTTGGTGGTATCCCTCTTCCTCAAATACTGCCAGAAGATAAGATCAATGACATCGTAGGACGCACCAGAAAAGCAGGTGGAGAAATCGTAGCTTTGCTTAAGACAGGAAGTGCTTACTATTCACCATCTGCGTCAGCAGTTCAAATGGCAGATGCTATTCTTAAAGATAAGAAGAGAATTCTTCCCTGCTGTGCGTATTTGGAAGGAGAGTATGGTCTTAATGGTATCTATTTTGGTGTGCCAGTAAAACTTGGTTCGGATGGTGTGGAACAGGTGATGGAAGTTTCTCTGACGGAAGAAGAGAGTGCACTTGTTCAGCAGTCCGGGAAGGCAGTAAAGGAGAGTATCGCTTCCCTCAAACTATAATCCATAATCCATAAACCTTTGTCTGTAAAAACTAAAAAGGCAGAGTTATTTATAAACCCTGCCTTTTGCAATCTGCTGGTAAATACAATATTTACAATAAGTTTTCTCCCCCCGCATCAACAAAACCATTAATCATACCCTCTATTGTCTTTCTTCTCTCCTGAGTAAATATTTCCTCATCGGCAAACTTCAATAATGATTCCAGGTCCAGAGAATGTATGGTTAGGGTTGCAACCTTTTCCTCTAACTCATCATCGAGGGAGAGTGCGGTTAGAAAGTTGACAAGCTTCAAACTTTCCTCATGTTTAAATAGGTTTGTAAGCGAAGAGATTTTTTTGTGCTGTGTCTGTACCAGTGAAGATTTACTTTTTATGGAAGGTTCCGGTTCGGGCATAAAGAAGGATAAATTAATTCCTGCTTTCACAGGGAAAGTATTTTCATATTTGTAAGTAACAAACCCCCATAGGTGATCATTATTGTCCGACCCTGTTCCAAAATAATCGAATAAAGCCTGTTCGGTCCAAATGTTATCGTTGCTGTCAGAACCACCGGACAATAAACCTGCTTCATCATTGTATTCTGCCCAGAATAATCCGGAGGTATCTGAACCAAAAAGGAAATCACTGCCTCCAGAAAAATAAGGAATATTGGATCCAGCAATCTCTGCCGATACAACACCTGTACTCTCATACTTAAAGTTGAGTGTCAGATACCCACTAACTAAAGTTACTGGTATTCTTATCCACCAGCGTGCCTGATCGTCCATACCAAAGAAAAAAACATCAGTCCATAATTGACTCTCTCCATTGTATCCACCATAGAGGGGACTGGCTGCGAGAGGGGTAGACGTGATTAAGCATGATAAGAATACAACTAATACTAAACTTTTTTTCATCACTTTTCCTTTCATGGTTTTAAAAGAGTTTCATATTTAAACACCTTCTTTATTGGAGAAAAAAGGTCCTGTTCGGTTATTAAGATTATTAAATTCTTTGCTGACTTCCCACCTTATCAGGGAGCCAACCAGGAATATTCTTGGTGAATCTTCCATCTTAGCATAGATAGTTGTTGAGGTGGGGTTATCGGAACCAAAAAGTAAGGTTGTTATTTTCTCTTCTCCCTTAAGTTTGACACCGATCTTCATTCTGGGATGGTCAAGCCCGAATTGGGCCAGATCAGAAGGGTTTTCCGTCACAGGATCAGTCTCGACGACATTGATAATACTATGGATTATATCAACAGCTGCTTCCTCATTTCCCCGGACAGTCACAGGTTCTTTCATCCACCACACAGAATTTTCTTCTTGATATATAATAGTCTGGTTGTTTTTCATGAGCCGTATCTTTTCAAAATCCTGTATCCTAAAAGGAAATATTTGAATCTTTCGCCATTCTTCCTTTTTTTTCTTTTCTTCAGTAAGTTTCCTTTCTTCAGCACCTTTAATTTCAAAAAAATAGAGGTAACCGCTTAAGGTAACCAGTATCAAAATGAGTAGTAACGGTTTCCCCCAATTCATTATTCGATATTCCTTCGGTGTGTGTTGTAAGATAAGTCAGATTGCAAATGCGTCTGGCTTTGGCAAAGATTATACAGGGATATTCCCATGTTTTTTGGGAGGGCGAGTTTCCCTTTTATTAGCAATTGCCTCCAATGCGCTAATGAGAGAAGGGCGTGTATCCCTTGGCCTTATTACTGCGTCAACATACCCACGGGAAGCAGCGATGTAAGGATTTGAAAATAGTTTCCGATACTCGCTTATCTTTTCCTCTCTCTTGGCTTTGGGATCATCAGCACCCGTAATTTCTCTTCGGTGAATAATATTAGCTGCTCCTTCTGCACCCATAACAGCAATCTCTGCTGCTGGCCAGGAAAATACAAAGTCAGCCCCCAGGTGGCGACTACACATGGCTATGTATGCTCCACCATAAGCTTTGCGGGTAATCAGGGTAAGTTTGGGAACAGTAGCCTCTGAATAACACCAGAGAAGTTTTGCGCCATGTCTAATAATGCCTGACCATTCCTGGTCTCTTCCAGGCAGATATCCAGGTACATCAGTAATGGTAAGCAAGGGAATGTTAAAAGCATCGCAAAATCGAATGAAACGGGTTGCTTTATCTGATGCATTGACATCCAGACATCCAGCCAGGTGTTTCGGCTGGTTGGCTATAATACCAACTACCCGTCCATTGAACCGAACAAAGCATATAATCATATTGGGTGCATAGTACTCATGAGGTTCAAAAAATTGACCATTATCCACAATAGACCGAATAACATCTTTCATATCATAAGTTTTTCGGGGATCGTCAGGTATAATCTCGTCTAAACCAGGATCAGTACGGAGGGGGTCGTCTCCTGTTTCTACTAAAGGAGGATCCTCCATATTATTTGAAGGAAGGTAGCCTAACAACTCCTTAATGGATTCAATGGCATCTTCATCCTTTTCACATGCAAAGTGGGCAACGCCACTTCTACTGTTATGAGTCATGGCACCACCCAGATCCTCCTGAGTAATCTCCTCTCCTGTAACTGCCCTGATTACATCAGGTCCGGTGATAAACATATAGCTTGTGTTTTTGACCATGAATATCCAATCGGTCATGGCTGGGGAGTAAACGGCTCCCCCGGCCGTGGGTCCCATAATAGCGGTGATCTGAGGGATAACACCTGAGGCAGCGGAGTTCCTGAAAAATATTTCCCCATAACCGCACAGGGCATCAATACCCTCTTGAATTCTTGCACCTCCTGAATCAGCAATTCCCACGATGGGTGCTCCTGCTTTGAGCGCCAAATCCATAACCTTGCAAATCTTTTTAGCCTGCATTTCACCCAGGGTTCCAGCTCTTGCAGTAAAATCCTGGGAAAATGCAAATACCGTTCTCCCTTCGACCAGTCCATAACCAATTATGACACCATCAGAAGGAATCTCAGTCTTTGGCATATCAAAATTGACGCACCGATGGGTGACAAATAGGTCTAGCTCTTTGAAGCTGCCGGCATCAAATAGTAGGTTTATCCTTTCCCGTCCAGTTAGCTTGCCCCGTTCATGCTGTTTTTGAACGGCCTTTTCTCCCCCCATCTCCTGCAATTTCGATTCTTTTTCTTGTAGTTCTTTGATACTATCTACGATAGCTCCCATAAGATCTCTCCTTCGGCATTAAATTTCCCACATATTTTCGAGCACCCACTATAGAAAATTTGATTTTTGTTTGTCAAGAACAAAAACAGAGTATAAAAATGAAGGCATAGACAACCTTAAGATTGCAACCAAAAAACTAGATGGTTATTGACTTTGCTCAGCAAAAATTGGGAAAATGTATTTTTACTGCTC
>CBDTTR010000013.1:0-18844 GCA_965363405.1 uncultured bacterium
TACATTTGGTATGTTACATTTTTCTGAGAAATATTTATTGATACATACTACCATCAAGGACACCAACCTGAAAGCCGAAATTATCAACACTACTGAGGAGACTGTCGAAAAACCCTAAAACCCTCATTTTGCGCATTGTAACTATTTGATTTGACTATACTTAAAATTCACAAAAATGCAAATTTGGACTTTTTCGACAGTTTCTATAGCATGGTTAGAGAGAGCAATGAGCCAGAAGAACACTGGCGGTTTATCAGGATAGACCTGGCTGTTAAGGTGGGGAAGGATCCAATTCCCACTTTCCATCATCTCCTTTGCCACCTGAGCATAGCGCGGCTCATCCGGATTCCAGAGGTCCCAGCCACCTAAATTGACAAAAAAGATGAGAACGGAAAGGATTGATAAGATAAGAATATGAGAAGAGATACGATTAGATACTTTGTAATTCCTTTTATTCAATTCAGCACACAAGGCGTTTACTCCTTCGGTGTGAAAACTAAGGAATCTCTTGGTTTTGAGTAGCCTTTCTCTTGTTTTTATAAATGAGCATGAGATTTCTGATGTAAACAATAAGCCCGCAGCTCTGACCAAGAGTAAATACAGGATCGCCAATGTGAATGGCGTAGATAAGCAGAATCACTCCACCACCTATACTTAAATACCAAAAATATATCGGGATAAAACTTTCACTCCTTTTTTCTGATGCAATCCATTGAATAAGAAATCTCATGAAGAAGGCAGCCTGCCCAATAAATCCCAGTATAACCCATCCATTCATATCCCGTCCTCCTCTATCTCATAGTTGAGTCTTCTCTTTTTCATCCAGCGTACGGCAAGGAGATCGATAAATGACCTTAATATCCTGTTTTGTATATTATATTTTGATGAACCGTATTGCCTTTGCCTGTGATTCACCTTAACCTCAATAACCCTTCCCCCTTCCATCTTAATGAGGGTTGGAAAAAAGCGGTGCATTCCGTTGTAGAGTTTTAATCTTTTTACATATTCACGTCTAAATGCCTTGAGAGAGCAACCAACGTCTATAATGTCTTCGTCACTTAATCTGTTTCGCACCGTGTTGGCAACACGAGAGGAGATTCTTCTGATGAGAGAATCGTTTCGCTTGTAACGCCATCCACAAACTGCATCGTAGTCTCCAATCTTGTTGAGTAGTTTTGGTATGTCGTATGGATCATTTTGCAGGTCGGAATCCATTGTAACGATAACCTCTCCTTTAGCTGCTTTAAACCCAGCATCAAAGGCAGCCGTCTGGCCAGAGTTTCTCCTAAATTTTATTATTCTGATGTGGGGAAAGAGCTCCCGGAGCTCTCTTAGGACTCGAATGCTTCCATCTGTAGAACCATCATCAACAAAAATAATTTCCCAAGTCTTGTTTAGAGACTGCAAAACCTCTACAAGCTCTGTGGTGAGAATGCGTAAGTTTTCTTCCTCGTTGAATACAGGAATGACGATAGAGAGACAAGGCGATTTAAAATGCTGTGCATCCATTTTTCTTTTTTACTTGAAAAATTCTTGATATTTAATATCAATATTCCCAAAAACTTAGAGCCTAATATGGCCAGTTTTTAAATGGGTTACTGGAGTTTTGTGGATAAGCAGATAACTAATTTTGTGAATGTAATGGTGTTGGTTAAAGAGTGAATTTTAATATTAAAGCATTATTTATTGAAATAATCCTTTGTTTTTCAGACTGAGATGACCGTAAGGTGAAACTGCAATATGATCCAGAGGTGTGATATCAACTGCACGGCATGCTGAAAAGTCTTTCGGGCTTCCAGTGGTTATAAGTCCTTCGTGAACTCTTTGGCTATTCACAATGCAACAGTTTTTATCCGTGCTTCTCCGTGTCTATCTGTGGCTAAAAATGGGTAAACCCACTTGCCTTACAGATATGGCAAATCGTACCCCCTTCATTTTCCTCTCCCAATAACTCCTTGCGGGCTGCCACATACTTTTTACCATTCCAAACATTCTTGAAGCCAGATTTAAATGCATCTCCGTAAGAATACTTATCCTCAAATACCGCACAGCAAGGGAGCACTGAGCCATTCCAGTTAATAACCGTCTCCTTCCAGGGTAAATCACAGAATGATTTCTGTTCTTTAACCTCCTTATGTTCCATATCAAAAGCACAGTACCTGGGGTCATCAGGAATCCATTGACTATCTCGCTCAACGGATACACGGGCTGTTTCAAATATTTCCTTGCCCATATCCGTTCTCATCTTATTAATACGCAACTCAACACCAATCTCTTCTGCCATTCTCTTCGCTGCATCTGCTTCATGCTCATTGTGTTTAAAAACATGGAATAACCAGACAATCCTGGTACAACAATTAGAAAGTTTCTGCTTCTCCTGCACCAGTAATTTTATATTATTAATCACCTGTTCAAAATCACCACCTATATGATACGTTGCATATGTCTCGGGGCTTACTCCATCACAGGAAACAAAAATCTTGGTTAAGCCGGCTTCCAAAAGCTGCCGGGCAACATTCTGGTTAAGGATATTTAAATTCGTACTGATGGTTGTACTAATTTTTTTCTTAACAGCATAGCGTATCATTGGCAGAAGGTCCTTGTTTAATAGCGGTTCACCCCAGTTATACAACCTCAGCAAGATGAGATAGCGACCAGACTCATCAATGATTTTTGTGAAGTCGTCAAACGTCATAAAGCCCCTTTTAACACCAGGAGCCTTTTGACCCGTTGGACAAAGCGGACATTTAAGGTTACATATATTACCTGTTTCTATCGAAACACGGGGAGGATACCCGTACACCTTCGATCGTTTACATAAAATCTGCAATTCTACCAAAAGCAGGTTAATCATCCTCCTTAGAGAAAAGAATCTTATCTCCTGTTTCACACGATCAATAAATCCAATAGAACCTGGCAACACTTTCCCAGTCATTATAACCTTTTCACTTATTCTTCAATTATTTCTACAGAAAACGCTTGAATGGTTAAGCAACCTGCAAGCCCTCTTTTAACCCAGGGACATGGTTGTTTTCTTTCATTTTTGAATCACATTTCGATATACGTTTTCTATTTCATCTATCATATGGTCAAGACTAAAATCCTTCGCGGCTCTTTCCTGCCCACGAATTCCCATCTGATGACGAAGTTCCGGCTGGTTTGCAAGTTTTATAATGTTTTGAGCCAGGTTCTCCGGGTTTCCAGCTTCACAGAGAAGACCGGTTTGTCCATCTACAACTAATTCCGGTATACCGCCTACTCGGGTAGCAACAACAGGCTTGCCCATTGCCATTGCCTGGATAATTGCAGAACACAGGGCTTCCCGGATGCTTGGTTGCACGTAAATATCCATACAGGCCAGCATCTGAGGAACGTCCGTACGGAATCCAGTAAATATGATCTTATTTCGCAGTCCGATGGATTCCGAAAGCTTAATAATACTGGGCACTGTCTTGCCAACGAGGAGAAAACGTGCGTGCGGTAGTTTTTCGAGAATAATAGGTACAGCATGTAGCAGGTCAACAGTGCCCTTGCTTTTGCTGTAAAGCCTTCCCATGGTACCAATAACTAAATCATTTCTCCCAATACCAAGACTTTTGAGAATTTCAGGATCTGGTTCCTGCTTTTTAACAAAGGTTGCATCGTATGCACAATAAACCCTTTGTATTTTTGACGAAGGGACACCCGCAAGTTGCAGGTATTCACACGCAGCATGTGAAACACCAATAAGCCCGTGTGTTAGCCAGTTATATTGCAAAAGAGCGCCAAAGCCGCCTCTAACGGGGTTAACATTATGCTTGGTTCTGACCACTTTGATGCCCGGGGATAAAAGACGTGCTATAACTGCCAGTAAATGATCCCGTCCACCATGGCAATGAATGATATCATAATGGTTTCGCCATAAGAATGAAATCAGCTTTACTGCCGAGGGATAGAACCCCCCTCTTTTCATGGGTAAGTACAAAACTTCAATACCTTCCTCGGCGGCGTATTTGCCTATGTTGCTTATCGGTCTACACACTACCAGCACTTTGTGGCCGCGTTCGTGCAGGGACCTTGCAGTTAGAAAAACCTGCTGTGCCTGTCCAGACCACCCCCGTTGTTTCTCAATCAGAATAATACGCATGTTAACTCCGAAGCGTCATTTTTATTAAAAACCTTGCCAAACCCGTACGCTTGCCCATGTTTAACCTTGGTAGCCGTAATAAATCAGCATCAGGAAGTACCGAGCACTTTTTTGTGGTGCAGGCAGTCGTGTAACCCGCTTCACCGACTTCATCCACAACGCGATCATTTAACGAGCCGAACGGATAACAAAAATGTGTCACCGCTCTTCCCAGTTTATCCTCAATGACTTTTTTTGAATTCACCACTTCGTCGCGCAACTGCTCGTTTGTACACAGAGTCAGTCTGGCATGGGTACGTGTATGACTGCCAAAAATGATGCCACGGTCAGCCATCTCACGAATCCGCGCCCAGTTCAGTAACCGCAAAGGAGAAGGTGAATGCTGGCGCTGCCACTTATCCTCTGTGCAATCACTCACAAGATAGATTGTTGCAGGTATGCCTGCCTTTTCCAACAGAGGAAAGGCGTGTTCATACAGATCGTCAAACCCATCATCAAAGGTCAGTACGGTGTACCTGAAGGGGAGAGCTTTACCGTCCCTAAGCCAGGCAATTATTGCATCAGGCCCCCCGAACGTACAGCCCAGGAAATGCATAGCGCGCAGTTGTGCCTTAAACCGCTGTGGCAATACCGTCCGGGCTTCATACGGTTTGCCACCTCTGGGGTGGCCGATGCGATGATAAGTAAGTATTCTAGCCTTTTTATGCATACCTGTACCGGAAACTTTTTTTAGTCCTGGGTTCCTGCCTACCCTTCTATTATTGCTCCATCAGGAATGACAATCTGCCTCTTCTCTTTGTTGGTGATATGAACATTCCCTTTAATAACAACATGTTGTCCAAAGAGAACATCACCTTCCACAACCAGTTTCCTGCAATCAATGAGCGACGGAACCCCATGGGGAAACCGTGCTTTCATCTCATCAAAGAGTTTGTAGTAGCGAGGATCAAGTTCGATTACGATTTGGCCAAGCTTCCTTTCAGGATTTTGAATAACATGTGAATCTTCTGTCAGAACATAGGCATCTGACCAGAGCCCCAATAGATCCACACATGCTTTAACCGGTGCAAAACGAATCCTCGGTACCCGAAGAGCCTGCGCACCGGGAAACACTGAAATAGCTGAACCCATGGCAGTCTCCAACTGAAAAACCTCAGGGGAAGACTTATCTCTGGGATCCACTGTCTTGCTGTTTATGATCAGAGGCAGGGGAAGCATATTGTTCTTCTCTTTTAATAATGCCTTTAAAGAAACCAGGTTAACCCAGAGGGTATTGGTATTGAAATATTTGTAGCTGGTAATATCTTGAAATTCTTCCTCTTCCTCTTCAGGACACTGAGCTGATTCTCTTAAAGTAAGGTTGCCATTTTTCAGGCGGGCAATATGTCCCCCTTTTCTATCTGCTTCAGTACGGTCTGCAACTTCCATCATAAAGGAAATGTTATGAGAAGCAAAATAACCAAGAATCTTTGAATCGATTACAGCACCAAGATTATCCGCATTTGAGACAAAAGCATATTTATACCCTTTTTCTAACAAGGTATCAAGCATACCCGAAGTGACCAGGGCAATATAGATATCCCCATGTCCTGGAGGACACCATTCCAACTCAGGATTTTGAGGCCAACTAAC
Source organism: uncultured bacterium (assembly GCA_965363405.1). GTDB lineage: Bacteria > Desulfobacterota > WTBG01 > WTBG01 > WTBG01 > WTBG01. The sequence continues at coordinate 5,759 of CBDTTR010000013.1, forward strand.
CGGGTTTAAAGCATTCTGGTCAATCTTGGGAACTTTATTCTGCAAAAAATCAAGAGGGATTGAGCCTTTCAACTCAGGATACCTCTCAAGTGCAGCAAGGGAATCTGCCTGTGTGCTAAAACTGTCCATTAAAACCAGGGGAAGCTTACAATTATATTTGTTGCGAATATGAAGCACTTGTCTGGCAATGATATCCAGAAAAGATAAGTCATTTTTTACTTTAAGCAGTGATTTCGCCTTTTCCATCCCCATCCCTGTACCCAGTCCGCCGTTCAGCTTAATAATCACAGCTTTCCTCATGGCCGTCTGCCCAATCTCAGAAGAATCGTCTAACGTTTCTATATCTGGGATATCATCAAGCGGGTCAATCTGTAGATGGCTGATAAATCCAGATTCACCCTTTATAAGCTGGTTGTAATAATGGTGAAATGACTCAATTACGATCTTATGAAGACCAGCGGTTTGCATCCGATCTTCAAAAGGTTTAAAACGGTTTGTCATCTCTTCACCAAATTTATCTGGCATGGGTTAATACTCCAATCTACTTATTTACTGCCAAATGCTATACTATTAAAAAAAACATTGCAAACGATTTTAAAAAGGAAGCGTCTCTTTGACAAACAAATAAGGGGGTTTTTATTGACAGCAAAACAAGTTTCCATTACAATCAGATAAATTATGGACATAACTTTATCTGAACCTTACAAAAGACATCAAAAGAAAGGGGACTAAAAATGAAAGCTAAGATGGTAACCAGTTTGCTTTTTATCATAATCGTTTGTTCTATGGTGCTCAGTTCCTGTTGCAGTTTCCCTTACAGGATAAACACAAGGCAAGTCGCCAAGAAAGAACGTGCAGAGATTCATCTAAAAAATGCAGAAATATTATATATGGACGGCAAGATGGTGAGTGTGAATAAATTTTTATGGTTCTTGTCGGAGCATCTTGTGATAACCAGGGGAAAACACGAACTCATCGTAAATTATTGGGAGAGAAGTATGATAAGTAAATCACATAAAAAATTAACGTTTGATGCTAAGCCAGGGGAAAAGTATTATGTGCAATGCTCGAAGAAGCTTGCTGGCAAGGCTAGTGAGCAGAAGTCGCGTGATGATAAATATCTTACGAAAAGAAGAGGCGGTGATTACTACACAGATAAAGCAGGATATCTTTATACTTATGAATGCTGTATCAAGGACAAAGCTACCAACAAAACGTTATTATGTAAATAACCTTTTCGCTAACCAGGTATATAAAGGGGTCAGCCTTTAATATGTAAATGGCTGACCCCTTCTTCATTTGATTTTTAATTTACACTCGTGCAAATTTATTGTAGCATTTTATCGTTTAAAGAGTTAAATTTTAATCAGCTGCTCATTTCTAAGCACGTTAGTGAAGATGGACATTTCTATTATTATAGTCAACTGGAATACCAAAGAACTCCTGCTCGATTGTCTTCAATCAATTTATGATACAACTGTTGATCTGAACATTGAGGTCATCGTGGTTGATAATGGCTCTCTCGATGGAAGCAGTAAAGCGGCAAAAGAAACCTTTCCCCAGGCAAAACTGATCGAAAACTCTGACAATAAAGGTTTTGCTAAAGCAAACAATCAGGCTCTCACTAACGCTTCAGGACGTTATATCCTCCTTTTAAACTCCGATGCCATACTTACTGATGGCTCTCTTGAAGAACTTGTCACCTTTATGGATAAGACACCTGTGGCAGGTGCTGCAGCCTGCCAGTATCTGAATCGTGATGGGAGCAAACAGAATTCCTTTGACAATTTTCCAACGCTTGCTACAGAGCTCCTGAATAAATCCCTTCTAAAAATCCTTTTCCCCAGAAAATATCCCAGCAAGAAAAAGGAGTACCATGAACCAATGGAAGTAGAATCGGTGATCGGAGCATGTATGATCGTGCGTGCTGAAACCCTCAAACAAGTGGGGGTTTTCGATGAAGACTATTTTTTCTTTCTGGAAGAAACCGACTGGTGCTTTCGCATGCATAAAGCCGGGTGGAAAATTTACCATCTTCCCCACATTAAAGTTTACCATTTACAGGGACAAAGCAAAGAGAAAAATCCTTCAAAGGCATGGATCGAATATTACCGATCAAGCTACATCTTCTTTAAAAAGAATAGAAACGCTCTCTCATACTACATCTTGAGGATCACAAGAATATTTAAGCTGACAATCAATCTAATTCTTGTTTTATCAGGGCTTTTCCTTACACTCGCTTTGGATAAAGGATTGAAGCGTCGTTTTCGCATCTATCGTGACTTACTTATATGGCATTTGAAATTGTGCCCTGCTTCAACAGGGCTGAGAGAACTTAATAACATAAAAAACCCGTAAATTGTTGCGCGTTTCGGGTTACGAGTTGCGTGTTAAGAAAGAATATCCCAAAACCAACTACTATGAAAATTGCGCTTATCAGAAAAGAATATACACTCTCCTGGGGCGGGGCAGAAATTTATGTGGTTAACTTAAGCAGGCAACTACTTGAGATGGGACATGACGTTCACATATTCGCTAACACCTTTGATCTACCATCTGTTCCAGGCATTACTTTCCATAAGGTTCCGATGCTTGCATTCTGTTCATCTTTGAAAAACCTCACCTTTGCTCTGAACACGAAGCGTCTTTTGAAAAAAGAGAACTTTGACATCGTGAACGGGTTTTCTCAAGTGTATCACCAGGATATTTATCGTATGGGAGACGGCCTGCACCTCCACTTTCTCAGGACTCAATCTCCTAATACCCTGCTGAGGTTTCTAACGTATCTCAACCCACGTCATCTCTCTATTCTCCTTATTGAGAAACAGATTTTTAAACCTCAAAATGTCCACCACATAATTGCCAACTCCGAGATGTGTAAACGCCAGGCAATGAATTATTATCAGGTTCCTCAAGACAGGATCGAAGTTATTTATAATGGCGTAGATCTGGAAAGATTTAACCCCAAGACAAGAGAAGCCTATCGGTTACGTATACGGGAAAAGCTTAATATAGGTGACCAGGAAATAGTTATTTTATTTGCGAGCAGGAATTATAAAAGGAAAGGGCTTGATTTTCTCATAAAAAGCCTCTCCCTCTTAGGAGAAAAAGCACATACCATAAAAGTAGTTGTGGCAGGAAGGGGGAATCCCAAACTTTTTAAACGCCTGGCTTTAACACACGGGCTCTCAGACAATCTAATCTTTGCAGGAGAAGAAAAGATTATAGAAAAATACTATGGCGCAAGTGACCTGTTGGTTTTACCCACACTCTACGACCCGTTTTCTAACGTTTGTTTAGAGGCACTAGCCTGTGGGCTTCCCGTCATTACAACAAAAAGTAATGGTGCAGCAGAAATTATTGAGGATGGTAAAAACGGCTATATCATTGAAGATGCCAGCAATACAGAAGAAATAGCAGAACGTATTTCCCTTTTGCTTTCCAGCAATTTAAGAGAGGAAATGGGAAAGCATGCTGCCATAAGTGCTAAAAAATATACCACAGCAGCCAATGCCCAAAAGACCATTGCCCTTTACAAAAAGGTCTTCACAAAAAAGAATGTCCTCTCCTGTTCTCATTATGACGGGATAATCATAAATGATGAGTATACGTCTCTTCTCTCAAAAAACAAGCTCACCGGTTTCAACACATTTATGCATGTCCAGAATGGCACGATTATTAAGCAGTCGATTAAAGAGCGCTCAACTGTAAAGTTTTCGCTTAAAGATAATCGTGGTGAAATTGGTGCTTATCTGAAAAGGTATCAATCACCAGCTTTTAAAATATGGTTTGCTTCTTTACTCAGATTCTCCCTGCCCAGAAGTGCAATGGATGAATGGGAAAATATTCTTACCTTCCACACGCTGGAAATTCCAACTATGCTTCCTCTTTCTGCAGGACTAAAAAAACATGTTGGCTTCAAAAAAGAATCCTTTCTGCTTACCAGGGAGATTGAGGGGGTAGAGCGGTTGGACCACTATCTTACCCGCCATTTTTCATCACATTCAAATGATCATCATTTTAAAGAAAAGAAAACGCTGATTAAAGCACTGGCTCTTCTTGTAAGGCGTATGCATCGTTCAGGTTTGAATCATCGAGATCTTTACCTGTGCCATATTCTGGTAAAAAAAGACATATACAACAACTGGAAAATCTACTTCGCCGATCTGCACAGGGTAGATCAGAGAAAGAAGGTTCCACTAAGATGGAAGGTGAAAGACCTGGCTGCCCTCAATTACTCAGCAGATGAAACCATCATTACCAGAACCGACCGATTGCGATTCATCTCATATTACCAGGGAGAAGAAAGATTGAATGCTAATACCAAGAGGTTAATCAAAAAAACCATTAAAAAAACCGATAGAATCCGTTCCCATAATCAAAAACTGAAAAAGAAAACCCCAATAGCATCAAACCTGGTTGAAAGGAATCTTATATGAGAAAAGACTTTTTAATCTTTGGCAGTCCTAAAATAGAACAGGAAGAGATTGATGAAGTTGTAGATTCCCTTAAGTCGGGATGGATTTCCACTGGCCCTAAGGTTGCAAAATTTGAAGCACTTTTTAAAGATTACATTGGCTCCAAACACGCACTCGCACTCAACTCCTGTACAGCCGGACTTCATCTCTCTATGATTGTTTCTGGATTAAAGCCGGGAGATGAGGTTATCACCACTCCTATGACCTTCGGAGCTACTGGCAACTCCATTATTCACAGCGGTGCTAAACCTGTTTTTGTCGATATCGGCCTGCCAGACATGAATATTGATCCCTGCAAGATTGAAGAAAAAATGTCGCCTAAAACGAAAGCTATACTTCCCGTTCACTTTGCGGGAAGACCATGCAACATGAGAATAATTAAAGAAGTTGCTCAAAAACACCACCTGACAATTATCGAGGACGCAGCTCATGCCATAGAGGCAACATATCATGGTCAGAAGATCGGAACCATTAGTGATTTAACCGTTTTCAGCTTCTATGTCACCAAAAATCTGGTAACAGGTGAAGGAGGAATGATCACAACCGATAACGATACGTATGCAGAGAAAATTCAAACTTACGCCCTTCACGGTATGAGCAGGGGCGCATGGAAAAGATACTCCGATGAAGGTTTTAAACACTACGGCATTGTTTATCCCGGATTCAAATACAACATGATGGACATTCAGGCATCTCTCGGCATCCACCAGTTAAAAAGAATAGAAAACAATTATAAACGGCGCAAAGAAATCTGGCAGCGCTACGATGAGGCTTTTTGCAATCTTCCCCTGGATATACCTCCCCCACCAGAGGAAAACACCAGACACGCATATCATCTATACACCATCCTGCTAAGACTGGAAGAACTGAATACAGATCGCGACACCATCCAGCAAGCCCTCTTTGAGGAGAATATTGGAACAGGTATCCATTTCATTTCTCTCCACTTACACCCCTATTACCAAAAGACCTTCGGGTTTAAAAAAGATGATTTCCCCAACGCAGCTTATGTCTCAGAAAGGACTATATCTCTACCGTTTTCCCCCAAGCTCTCTGATGAAGATGTAGATGATGTAATCAAGACGGTAACAAAAGTGCTTAAGAAATACAAAATGTGATCCCCACTGAAAACCACTTATCACCACAAACACTCTTCTCCTCTCTTCAGCAGAAAGAGAGTGGCTTGCATCCCGGATGATTACCAAAAGAAATGACAGACAGGATGATGATAAAGCAATGGCGGAAGAGAAATAAAAGGTGCATGAAGAGCAATAAATATTTTGAATCTTTTAAGTCAAATACTTACAAAGGATTTATCAATCGTGACTTCTGTAATGATGAATTCTTAGACCTCATGCATAATCCTGACCGGACATTCTCTGGACCTGCAGTTAGCATCATAAAAGATTCCCACACTACATCTTCTTGCGTTATGCCCATTAAGATTGGAGGGGGAAAAGTAGACGTCCATATAAAACGCTATAATTATCAGAACATCTTTTATGCATTAAAAAATCTCTTCCGTACTTCCAGAGGCAAAAGGGTATGGAAGGTAGCAAATGGACTGGTTTCAAGAAATATTCCCACTCCTTTGCCCATTTCCTTTTTAGAGCAGAGAAAAGGAAGAGTTCTAATCAAAAGCTTTTTTGTCACCCAAAAGATTGGCCAATCACTTCCCTTGCATACCTTGCTCCAGGAAAGTTTTCTCAATGCACAAATTGAAACCATTAAAAACAAAAATGTTCTCATCCAACAGACAGCACACTTAATTAGAGCAATGCATGATCGAGGTGTTTGGCATGGAGATCTAAAGTCAGCCAATATACTGGTAGAGAAGAAGGAAGGACAAGAATATAAGCTCTATCTGGTAGATTTAGACAGTACCAGGATTAAAACAAGACTTGAAAAGAAAGATAAGATTGGGGATTTAGCTCGTCTTAATGCATCTATGCTTAATACCAGAATAGTTTCAACACCTGATAGACTCAGGTTCTTAAAATATTATCTTAATGTTAGTAAAAAAAGAGATGTTGGGGTAAGAGATTATTGGAAAGAAGCTGTCTTAAAAACGCAAAAGAAACTTAAAAAATCTGGAAGAAAATTTATAACCTGAAAATATACAACAAAGGAGAAGACATGAAAGTCACTCTGCTTGACTTAAAGCTCCAGTATGCACAAATAAAGGATGAAATTATTTAAGGAAACTGGATTGGGTTCCGATATAGACGACCATAAGTTAGAAGGGAAATCCATCGGGCTCCCTTATGTAGAAGACGGGAATTATCAGGTAGATATCGTTATAATCTTTAAGAAATCCTGTTTTGAAGAAAAAACAATCTATATCTTCTGAACAAGGAGGAAAAAGTATGAGTCAATTTATGGAAGTTATTGAATGGTTTGATGAAAGCGGGCAAGAGATGGCTCATCGCTATCCCGAGGAGGGATCTGCTGAAATAAAGATGGGTGCTCAGCTTATCGTCAGGGAAAACCAGGCTGCTATATTCTTTCGAGATGGCAAAGGACTTGATGTTTTGGGACCTGGCAGACATACACTCTCAACAGCAAATCTTCCCATTATCACCAAAGTCCTGAGTCTTCCCTGGGGGTTTACCAGCCCTTTTCGTGTAGAGATTTATTTTATTAATATGAAAGTCTATACTACTATGAAGTGGGGAACAAAAGACCCTGTTGTTTTTAAAGACAGCACATTAGGCATGGTAAGGCTCAGGGCGTTTGGAAATTTCACTGTCAGAATCACCCAACCCCTGCTTTTTATCAACACCATCGTAGGCACCATGGGTGAATACTTCACCAATAATATAGAAGGCTACTTCCGAGATATTATTGTTTCCCGGCTCAATGACTTTCTGGGAGAGTATGTTGACACCATTCTTGATCTCCCAAAGGTTTACGACGAGATGGGAGTAGCTGTAAAAATGCGACTGTCTGATGATTTTACGAAATACGGTATGGAACTCATCGATTTTTTCGTCAATTCCATTACCCCACCTGCTGAAGTTCAGAAGATGATTGACGAAAGAAGCGGTATGTCTGCTGTGGGCAATCTCGACGCCTTTATGAAATTTAAAGCAGCCAAAGCCATGGGTGATGCTGCCCGCAGTGGAGGGGGAGGAACTTCTGGTGAAGGTGCAGCAGCAGGCATGGGACTGGGAGTAGGAGCAGGTCTTGGCATGATGATACCTGGCATGATCTACAAAAGCATGGATCCAAACGATCCGATTTCTGACACAGTTAAACAAAAAGGAACTGCCGCTTGTCCTGATTGTCATGCAGAGATCAGATTGGATGCCAGGTTTTGCCATCGTTGTGGTCATCAAATAGTTGTAATAAAAAAATGTCCCCAGTGCGAAAAAAACCTTAGCGCAACTGCTAATTTTTGTTCAAGCTGCGGCTATAACTTGAAGACAGAACTCAAATGCAGTAACTGTAACAGCAAACTCCTCCCTGGCACAAAATTCTGCCCAAACTGTGGAGAATCAGTAATAAGAAAGTAATAAGGGAGAACCAATGCCTTCCCGAGTTTTCATCTCCACTGAATGTACGAAGTGCGGTGGATGTCTTAATCTTGAAGAAGGTACTAACGCCATCAACTGCCCTTATTGCAGTTCCTCATTTCTTGTCACTGGTTATAACAAGGTATTAAGTTATCACATCCCCAAACATTTGGATGAAAGACAAACAGTTGTCAGATCCCTGGTTCACCGCTACCTTCGCACTCTACCTGATCATCATCGGATACAAGACATAAACCTTTTCTACCTTCCCTTTTACCGCTTAACTGGAAAAACCTTTCAGCTTGAAACACAAATTAATCCCGGTTCTTCATCCTTTGACTCCTTAAATTCCGGACAGGTTAAAATCAGAACCAGATATTTGGAGAGGAGTTTCCTTGCGACTCATCTTGAAGGGCTAAAACTATACTCTTTGGGAGTACGAACCAGTGTCTTAAAACTTAATCTGTTTGAAAAAGAAAAGCTTCAGAAAAAGGGGAAGGTCTATCCTGTTACTCTTGGCATGGATAAGGCTATGGAAACAGGTCTTGGTGCAAACTTTAAAGATGAACCTGACTATTGTGTAATTTCCAAAATACTCTCTATCGTTTACTCCCCTCTTTGGGAAATTAACATTCTGGGGATTGATACCAGATTTTCTATTATCATTGATGCCCTCGGAGAAAACATCATCGAACACAAAGCTCCCCATCAATTTTTAACTGCTAACTTTAAAGAAGCCAATTCCCGGGATTTTCCAACCATTACCTTCCATGCTCTTCAGTGCCCTAACTGCGGCTGGGATCTAACGGCAAAACCAGAGCTTTGCGTCTTTCTCTGTGATAAATGTCATAGAGCCTGGGAGGTTAAGGATGAAGGATTTCAGGAATCAAGGGGAGCTATTGCCCACGTTCAACTTCTATACGATTCGTATCCTTTGAGGTACTATCCCTTCTGGATTATCGAAACAAACGGTAGGTACGGTCCATCAAAGGAATCTCATCAGAAAGATCTTAAGCTTTTCATACCTGCTTTCAAAGTAAGAGATTTAACAGCAATCTATAGATTAGCAACTACCTTCACTAATGCACAGCCTGAACTTAATCTCATACCTTTCTCTGATGATCTCCCTTCTTCGCAGATGGAAGGAGCGGTAATGAGGTGGGGTGACGCTCAAGAATTAGCTGAACTGATCTTACTATCAGTTACTTCACATTCCCATATCGGGATCACAAAAGACAAAAACCCTACACCATTAGAAATCTCATCCAGGCAACTCATCTGGCTCCCCTTCTACGAGAAAGGCATTTATCTAAGAGATGCTCTTTTGAATGCAGGTATCCAGAAAGGGAAAATACATTCATCAAGGTCTGATCCCTTTTTCAAAACTTAACTTGTTCCTTCTTCCTCGACCAAGCCCTTGAATAATCAATGTTACAATGCAACCGATTAAGAAAATACCACCTCCCGATAGTAGGAGTATAATTCTATAAGGTCCCTCTTTTAACCTTTGATTTTCTAGCGAGATATCTTTCACTTTCACTGACTGAGCAGCTATCGTTTCTCCCATTTCAGCATATTTCTGCTTAATAGACATTTTCTCCTTTTTTAAAGCTTCTATTGTCTCTTCCAGGTCTTTTATTTTTTTTTCAAGTTGTTCCATTTGGATTGGCTTTGGCACCTCTTCTGTTAAGAACCTTTTTAATACCCAACCCGTTTTACCATTTCTAAAGGAGATTTTTGCCCAGTCCTCCTCCGTTTTCATAATCCTTACCTTCTCATCAGAGGGTAGTTGTTCTACTATTTTATACATCTCTCCAGGCTGCCTTCTTACCATGATTGTAAAACTATCTATCACATACCATTCTTTAGTCTGCGCAGCGCAAGGAAAAAGGGTCAAGATCACAAAAATAATAAAGAAACACCTTTTCATTTCTCACATCCTTTTTAAATTAATGTTTTGTCACTAAACTTCTTGGCAATACCTTTCATGTCGGGTTGGCCGTTCTCATCCCACCCTCTCTTCTGGTAATATATAGTTAAGAGCTTTTCATACTCTTCCCTGTCGATAACTTTCCCAGCCTGAGGACCGGAGGGAATGGGAGTGGAGAAACATCTTTCTGGAGGATAATCATCTTTCCTGCTAATACCCAGCTTAACATTGATCGCACGAGTTACATCATAAAGATCATTAGATTTTTTAAGTAATTCATCCATATTTATAGTAACTCCAGTGACAGCTGAGTAAAACTCGGCATAGGTGTTTTCATCAAAACCCAATTCAATCCAGGGCAAGCGGCATACCCCCAACATATCAAAAAGAGGGCGCACAGTCTGATGATATATTACCAGCTCGGCTTTCTGTTCTAACCCCCAGTCTTTTCCCATTTCAAGCTCCTTCGCCAATGGCCAGGCTCGAGCATGGTGCGCCCCAATATCAGAAGTGGCAAACCCTAAAGCCATGGAGACAGCCGCCCTCCCATCATAAGCTGACTGTTCCAGTCCTTTGACTTGTGAGAGGATGGGGTTTAGTTGTGGAAACTTTTTCAGCAACTCCAGACTGCCATCAGCGAGAATATTTCCTATCCCTTTCCTGTGGGCAATATCGTGGATTAACTGAATGATGTTGTCTTCATCACCCCACTTCAACCTCATGCCACCCAATTCTTCTTCAGAGACGAGTCCCAACTCTTGGGCTTCGATAAGAACACCAATCAAATTTCCTGTGGATATAGTATCAATGCCTAAGTCATCGCAGAGCGCATTGGCTTTTAAAATACAAGCAAAGTTGTTCATACCCAGATTGGGGCCAAACATGCAAGCTGTTTCATATTCAGGACCTTCTACTACGGTTCCACTGTATTTTCCTTCCTTTACCAGGCAGATATTGCCACAAGCCATGGGACAGGCAAAGCAGGCGGTGTCACCGATTTTGTACTTTGCTTCCATTTCATACCCGTTAATCTTCTCCGCATCACTGAATTGCCCATCTCTGAAATTATAAGTGGGCATCACCCCTGCTTCATTGACATAGTCTATAACGGACATCAGACCCTGCTGTTGCCAGAATGTAAAATACTTGTGGTTTTTAAGTTTTTCAAAAGAAGCATCCGATATCTCTTTTAATTTTTTAAGATCAAAGACAGGAAGGTCTTTAGACCCCCTTATCACGATTGCTTTAATGTTTTTGGAACCAAGTACTGCTCCCAACCCTGTTCTTCCCGCATTACGTCCCCAATCAGCGCTAATACAGGCAAAGCGAACAAGATTCTCACCCGCTACACCAATAGAGGCAATACGCAGATGATCATCCTTCAAATCATCCTTAATAATCCCTTCTAATTCCAGACACCCTTTCCCCTTCAAACCCTCATTTTCAACAATTTCAACTTCATCATCATCAATCCAAAGGTAAGAGAGTTTTTTTGCTTTTCCCTTAATTGCCAGAGCATCGTACCCTGCCTGACGGAGTTCCACTCCAAACGAACCTCCCATGTTACTGTCTCCATAAATACCAGTTGCAGGAGACATGGTAACAAAAGATGTTTTGCCCGAAGCCGGCAAGTATAACCCAGAGAGGGGCCCTGGTGCTACAACCACCAGGTTTTGAGGATCCAGGGGGCTCTTATAGTTCTTTTGGTTGTCCCAGATTAGTTTAATACCAAATCCTCTGCCTCCAATGTACTTTAGGCAAAACTCATCACTCAGATTTACTACACGGGCATTACCCTTATCTAAATCTACAAAGAGCAGTTTTTTGAAGTACCCCCCTTTAATTTTCATTTTGCTTCCTTTCCACTTTCAATATCAGCATATCGTAATATCTTCCTCTCACCTTTTTCTACATACTCCACTTCTTTCATTTTCGTATATTTAAGAACGCTTGCCATGCGATGAGCCTGTCCCAGGGTATGCTCTGGGATAAAGAGGAGGGCATTCTTGGGGCAGCTTTTTACACACTGGGGATCTCCATCACACAGGTTGCATTTAAAAGGCGTGCTCATATCTCCATGGAGAAAGATGGCACCAAAAGGGCAAGACATTACGCACTGCTGGCAGGAAATACACTTTTCCTCATCAATGTCACAATATCCATCTTTTATTACAATGGCATCTGTGGGACAATTTTCCTGGCATTTTGGTTCTTTACACTGACTGCAGACAATGGGCATCCTGATAACAGGATGGGGATAAATAACTATCACCCGGATGCTGCTCTTTTTGGGATTATTAACTCCAAAACGATTGATGGAACAGACCACTTCACAAAGCCTACAGCCAGAACATCTCTCTGGAAGAACCGTTAACCTTTTTGACACAAAAATCCTCCTTATTTCCTATTATAAATTTGCTTTAGCGATTTTACTTAAAAACCAGAGTTTGTCAATGAATTTTAACCCAGAATTTGCAGTTGGTATCTACTGCAAATTCTGGGTTAAAGGTTTTGCAAATAGAGAAAGCCCACATCATTGGTGCTTCATTGGGAGGGCATGTTGTCTTCTTTGATGAGAGACCCGATGAGGTGAACAGAGAGATTCTAGCTTTTTTATCAAACGTAAAATAGAGGTTAAATTTTCCACTCCAGGATTTTCCCCTGTATTTTCTGCTTCCTGGTTGTGGATATTACAATACTCAAGTTGTCTATCAGTTCCTGGATCCCTGCTCCCCGATCAGAGTCGAGGACAAGTTTCGCAGGAATGACAGGCAGGGATGGAACCGATTGAAGAAACGTGTCATTCCCGCGCAAGCGGGAATCCAGTATTGTTAATAATTTCATCAGGGCATTCAACTGGATATTTCTGGATAACCAGATTACATTAAATGTTTTTCAATTGATATAAAATATGAATTGTAGTAGAAAGTATAAAAGCCTATCATCGCGATACTGTCAGAAGTTATATGAAAAGAAGGAGAAAGTATGAAGCAAGGTGGAAAACATTCAACCACAGAGGCCACAGAGAGAAATTATGTTTAAAAACTCTGTGTTCTCTGTGGTTTAGTTTTGACAATATTTATAATTGCAAAAAGGAGGACAGAATGGAAAAGAGATATTTTTTACTAACTTTTTTAATTTGCACCATCATTACAATGCTTGC
>CBDTTR010000014.1:0-18494 GCA_965363405.1 uncultured bacterium
AATCACTGCTATTGCCAGAAGTGTGACATAATTCATTATGAGAACCCTCTCCCTGCTGTTGCAGCTCTGGTGCTTAATCAAAAAGATCAACTGCTTTTAGTTAAGCGCTCAGTTGAGCCAGCAAAGGGGAAGTGGTGTTTGCCAGGTGGTTTTATAGAGATTGATGAAAGTATTGAGGAGGCTGTTTTAAGAGAGCTTGAAGAAGAGACCGGGATTAAAGGTGAAATCGAGGGTTTAATCGATTTCTTTTCTCAAAAGGGCCGGCATTACAGGGCAATACTCATCTTTGGCTACAAGGTGAAAATGCTGGGTGGAGAGTTGAGAGCAGGGGATGACGCCCAGGATGCGGGTTTTTTTAGCCTTGATACTTTGCCTCCCATAGCCTTCCTTTCCCATCAAAGGTTGATAGAAAAAGGGATTTCGTGATATTGGAATCGTTGCCAAGTGAATGCAGTGAGCATGGGGGGTTGCTTAAAACGTGATGATGCTGGATTAAGTGATTGCGGATTTTAGATTTCGGATTGCGGAACTGAACGAATGTGGAATTTGGAATGTGAAATTAATTAACTTAAATGTTACGGGTTGCGTGTTTCATTTACAACCCGGAACACGAAACCCGTAACGCATTTCCTACTCCCCACCTTCCTTTTCGAGCTTGCGAATTATTTCTCTAACCCTGTCTGATGCAGGGTGGCGAGGTGCCTTCTCAAGCCACTTCTTAAAGTAGAAGAGTGCATTTCGTTCATCACTTAGTTTCATTAGGTAAAGATTCCCAAGATTGAGATAGGGCTCTCGAAAAGCAGGTTTTATCTCAACAGCTCTTTTAAAATGTTTTATTGCCTGCTGGTAAGTGTTCTTTTTCTCATAGACTATGCCCAGATTGTTGTATGCTTCTGGATAATTGGGTTTGAGTTTTATCGCATACTCATACATTTCAATAGCTTTACCATACTGTTCTGTTTTGGTATATATTTTCCCTAAGTGATTACATGTAGAAGGAAAGAAAGGGTTTTTTCCGAGAGCCTGTTTGAGCGTCTCGATTGAGTTTTCATATTGTTTGCGTTCAGCATAAACATTTGAGAGATTAAAGTATGCATCAAAATAACGGTCTTTTATCTTTATGGCTCTTCTGTAGTGTGCTATTGCAAGATCTGTTTCCCCCAAACTCCGATACACATTTCCCAGATTATTGTGTGCCTCTGCATAGCGCGGCTTGAGTTTCAGTACCGACTTGTATTCTTTCTTTGCTTCATCATAGCGCTTTTGCATAGCATAGGCATTTCCCAGATTATTATAGGCTCTGAAATTTTTGGGATTCAGTTGCGCGGCTTTCTTATACATATCAATTGCGCGATTAAAGTTTTGCTCCGTTCGATAAACATTGCCTAAATTATAGTAAGCCTTTTCGTAGACAGGTTGTATCTTTAATGCTTTCTGATGTAAGGCTTTTGCCTGTTTCAAGTCTTTCCGTTTGAAATATTCAACCCCTAAATTGTTGACTGCCCTCACACAGTTGGGAACAGTCTTGACTGTTTTCTTCCAGATGGTATAGCTGTTTTTCCAGTCATAATTTCTATAGAATGTTCTGGTTGAGAATAAGATAATGACCAGTGTGAAAGCAATATAAATATAGTACCTCCACCTGACAGAAGTTAGCAATAGCTCAAGAGATAGGGCAATCAGCAGAACAAAGCCAAAAGAGGGAAGATAGAGATAGTGCTCAGCCAACAGTTCATGATGAGGGAAGATGTGACAGACTGGAAGTAGAGTGACAAAGAACCAGATTAAAGAAAAAGCCATAATTTTATTCTTGCAGAGGAGCCTTAAGGTGAGAAAGGCAATTGCGCACAAAGCCATAAGAGAAAATATGGTTTCTGGTTCTAACAGAGATTGGGATAAGGGGAAAGAATTGAAGGAGTAGTCGGCTATCAGATTGATGGGAAAGAAAAGCAGTTTGATGTAGTAAAAAAGTATTTTACCCACCGTAAGAAATTGAATGTATAGATCTCCTCCGTAGAACCCTTCTTTATTTGAGGGTGATTTTAATAACACCTTGTAGCAGGTAAAGAGAATGGCCGGCACCAAAAAGGTGAGATAGAATATTTTATAGCTGGAGATGATTTTTTTTAAAGCATTGGATAATCGATTGGTAAGAGAGCCTTCATCAGGGAGGCTACTGATAAGATCGTAAGCGAAGAAGATTGCTGGCAGGGTAACTGCCATCTCCTTAGATGCAATAGCCAGGAGATAGGCAGCAAGCGAGAGGATTAGAAGCTTTGATTTTTTCTTTTTCCTGGATTCTAAAAACAGATAAAAACCAAGGATGTAGAACAGAGTGGAAAGAATATCCCTCCTCCCTGAAATGTAAGCGACACTATCCGTGTGAACAGGGTGAACAGCAAAGAGGAGTGCAGCGAAAAAGGCTATACGGGAATTACCTGACAGGGCAGAGATGGTTAAATAGATTAGAAGTGATGTAAGAATATGTAAGATAATGTTAGAGATATGATAGCCAAGTGGATTAAGACCAGAGAATTGATAGTCAACAGCATACGTTATCGACCTCAATGGTCTGTAGGGAATTTTATCAATTCCAGAGGCAATACGGAGAGGGATTTTTTCCAGGCTTCTGATGGAAGGATTATCAAGAATGAGGGGAATGTCATCAAATACAAACTGATTGTGAAGAGAGTTAATATAAATAACTGCTGGCAGTAAAATCAGACATGCCAGGTAGAAGATTGTCCGATTTTTGCTTCTTCCAATTGAAATATCTCTTTCAGAAGAGGGAGATTTAAGAGTTTTTTTTTCTGTTGCTTTGTATTACTTTTTTTGTGCTGTTTTTTGTGATTCATTGTGAAATATGTCTGCAAAATCTGGGTTAGAAGTCATCAAAGTATTTCCAACGTTCTTCTTTACTAAGTAGTTTGATTGCGCAAAATTCTCCGCACATGGTACAGACATCTTTATCGGCTGGCTGGCTGGTAGAGCGAAGACGTTCCGCTAAGGTAGGGTCTAGCGAGAGCTCAATTTGCTTCTTCCAATCCATTGCTTTTCGGCACTTTGCCATTTTTATGTCTTTTTCCAGAGCACCTTTAACACCTTTAGAAATATCAGCGGCATGAGCGGCAAGCTTGGAGGAAATAACACCGATTTTTACATCTTCTACGGTGGGAAGCCTCAAGTGCTCTGAGGGTGTAACATAACAGAGAAAATCAGCACCTGCAGAGGCAGCAAGGGCACCACCTATGGCTGAGGTGATGTGATCATATCCGGGAGCAATGTCAGTTACCAGTGGTCCTAACACATAAAAAGGGGCACCGTGGCAAAGTTGCTTTTGCAGCTGAACATTGGTAGCAATCTGGTGAATGGGAACATGTCCTGGTCCTTCAACCATCACCTGCACATCTTTGTTCCATGCGCGTTCTGCCAGTTCACCCAGGATAATCAGTTCCTGTACCTGTCCTCTGTCCGTTGCATCAGCCAGGCAGCCCGGTCGCAGTCCATCTCCCAGACTTAAGGTGAGATCATACTCATGAGCGATTTCAAGTAATCTATCGTAATGTTCATAAAGTGGATTTTCCTTTTTATTGTATGCCATCCACTCAATAGAGAATGCCCCTCCTCGACTGACCACATCCATTATCCGTCCTTCTCTCTTTAGTCTCCCCGCCGATTCCCGTGTTAATCCACAGTGGACGGTGATGAAGTCAACCCCGTCTTCAGCGTGTCTTTCAATCACTTTAAAGAGTAAATCAACAGACATGTGGACCATTGTTTTCTCGCTTCTAACTGCTTCAATTACAGCTTGGTAGATGGGTACGGTTCCAATAGGTACCGTTGATTCTTTGATGATGGTACTTCTAATTTCATCCAGAGGACCACCTGTGCTTAAGTCCATTACCGTGTCTGCACCTGACTTAACAGCTACATGAAGTTTTTCCAGCTCTTCTTCTATGTCTTGATGGTCTTTAGAGGTGCCAATATTGGCATTTATTTTGGTGCGCAGCCCTTTTCCAATGCCGATTGGAGGAATTGTTGTATGGTTTTTATTGCGAGGTATGATGGTATGTCCCGCCACCATCTCTTCCACTATGAATTGAATATCTAACCCTTCAGAGGAAGCAACCTCTTCTATATCTTTTGTTACAATGCCTTTTCTCGCTTGTTCGAGCTGATTCACTATGTTCTCCTAATATAATAAATAACGGAATCCGTTACGGGTTACTGGTTGATAAGAAAGGATGTTGTTGAACCCGTAACACGAAACGCGTAACCTGTTCCAAACCCACCATTCCAATTGCTTAAATTAGCTTCCAATTCTTAATACCATATCTGCTACTTCCTGGGGGTTTCTACCAATAACTCTTACTATTGGTTCCTTTCCTATGTCTCCCAGATCGTAAATGATGTCAGGAATGACACGTTTTTTACTCAGGATGTTTTCTATCCCCCAGCTGAGACTTGCCCCTTCTTTCTTCTTAATCCTTTTAGGTTCATCCTTGCGATCAAATGTTCCTGTTTTAAATTTCAATTTTCGGCATTTCCTGATAATTTCTGGGGAGTACCTTATGTTCATGGCAGACCTTAGGTCACTTCTGTATTTCATCATGGTAAGTACAATTTGGGCTATGTGGCGAGAGGCACCTGGAGCTGGGTCAGCTACAGTGGCTATGCTGCGATTGAGCCTTATAATTCGTCCTGGAAAGGCAAGCACTTCCTGTAAATTGGTAGCGTGAGGGAGGGCATAGCCCAGATTTGATTGTACCTCCGGTATGAGATGACCAATATTCCCTTCCTTTAGTTTTTTTAAGGCATGTTTTAATTCATTGCTGCACTTCATTATCTCCTGATGTTGCGTAAAAGGGGCATAGGGATTGACAGGACCATACCCTTTTCCCAGATCCAAAGAAAACCTGATAGAGGTTGTGATAAAGTCTTTAGCATGCTTAACTGCCTTAACGAGAGGTACCCCCTTTGCAATTTCTGTAGCAATTGCCGCTGACAAAGTACAACCAGTTCCGTGAGTATTTTTAGTCTTAATCCTTCCTGAGTCAAATTCATGGAACTCTTTCCCGTCATAGAGGATGTCGACAGGCCTTCCCTTAAGGTGACCTCCTTTTACTAAAACGTTCTGTGCCCCCATCTGATGTATCTTTTTTGAAGCCTCCTTCATATGAGTGACTTTTTCGACCTTTTTCCCAGTGATAGTGGATGCCTCATAAAGGTTGGGGGTTATAAGAAAAGCCAAAGGAATAAGTTCTCTTTTAAGAGAAACAAGGGCTTCTTTAGTCATAAGGGGCACACCACTCTTTGATAGCATTACGGGATCAACAATAACCTTTGTAATATGATAATCCCGCAGCTTGCGAGAAACCGTTTCTACTACTTTTGCATCCACAAGCATCCCTGTCTTGACTGCATCTACCCCTAGATCTGAGATGACCGCATCAATCTGATTGGCAATAAAGCTTACAGGTATTTTCTGAATCGTTTTCACGCCTGTTGTATTTTGTGCGGTTAAGGCAGTGATAGCAGTCATCCCAAAACTGCCCATAAGGGCGATGGTTTTTAAATCAGCTTGAATTCCTGCTCCCCCTCCTGAATCAGAGGCAGCTATAGTCAATATTCTTTTCATGGATACTTTACTTTGTCAGGGAATAAAAAAAGCCAAGGGGCTTTTGGATCGGTCGATCGTGATTTTTCTGAGGGATCATCGCTGACACCAGTCTTTTATAAATTTATCAGAGATTGGGCTTTTGTCAAGATTTTTATCTTTTTGAATTTTAATTGCTTTTTCTTGCTTGCACGAGTGATTTGTGATATATGGGAACTTGAATGCGGTTATTGCACGGGTTCTTTGATTAAGGAAGTTTGAATGTTGGATGTGGAATATGAAGTAATAGATAGATGTATAAGATTCAAAATACGAAATCCGAAGTACGAAGCACGAAACAAATCCGAATGACCAAAATTCAAATGACAAAAACAAAGAGTTTGGAACATTTGAAATTTGAATTTGTTTATTATTTTGGATTTAAGTCTTAATATTCTAGCTTATTAAAGTTGTATAAATTTAAGCATTAAACTTCAACACGATAAAGGGTTTTGTTTTAAAAGGTGTGTTTTGGAAACTATAGGTGAATATCTAAAAAGTAAAAGAGAAGCTCGAAACGTTACTCTGGAGGAAATTGCCGAAGCAACCAAGATAAGAAAAGCTATCCTGGAAGCTATTGAAAATAACAGGCAAGACCTTATTCCTCCCAGAGTTTTTACTCAAGGCTTTCTTAAATCCTATGCCTCCTATCTTGAATTAGATGAGAGTGATGTAGTTAAGCGATATCAGGAAACTCTGGAAGAACTGGAGGCCAAGAATGATGAAGAAGAGATTGCTAGCCAACAACCTTCCCAAAAGGTTTTAACCCCTGTCAGAATTTCAGTTTTATTTATAATTTTTATTCTAGTACTTGCTTTTTGGTTTTTTAAAAGCCCTCAGGAGAAAGAGGAAGCTTCACCTTTTAAAGATATTCACAAGAAGGAATCGGCCGAGTTATTAAAACCATCTCCTGTTACAAAACCAGAGACTGTGAAGGAAGAAAGTGAAGGAAATGTGATTGAGGTAAAAGAGGAATCAGGTTTGCCTGCTGAGGGTGAAGAGGGTGAAGAGATAAGTAGTGTGAAAGAGGCTGAAGTAATAGAAATTGAACAAATGGTTTTGAAGGTAGTTGCAACTGAAGAAACGTGGATAAAATTTCAGCTTGACCAGAATGAATCTTTTGAGGTGTCATTAAGACCTGGGGAGTTATTTAGAGTGAAGGCAAAAGAGAAATTTAATCTCAAAATTGGGAATGCTGGGGGAGTAGAGCTCTTCTTGAATGAAAAACCATTGGGAAATCCTGGAAAACTGGGTGAAGTTATTGACTTAACGTTGCCTGAATAAATTTAGGGGACAAGCTTTTGAATTTATTGGTTGTGGGATCAGTTGCGCTCGATTCTGTTGAAACTCCTTATGGAATGGTTGAAAATGCATTAGGCGGTTCTGCTGTCTATTTTTCGGTGTCAGCGAGTTACTTTACTAATGTTGGGGTAGTTGCTGTTATCGGTCGTGATTTTCCAGAGGACCATCTTAACTTTCTTAAAAGTAAAAGAATTGATTTGCGGGGATTAAAACGTGAATCTGGTTTGACCTTTCACTGGAAGGGTAGATATAGTGGTGATTTAAACGAGGCGGAAACCATCGATACCCAGCTAAATGTGTTCGAAGATTTTCGTCCTTATATTCCCGAGGAGTATCGAGAGTCATCCTTTGTTTTTCTTGCTAATATTGACCCCGAATTACAGCTTAACGTCTTGGAGCAGGTAAAACGTCCAAAGCTTACCATCTGTGATACGATGAACTTCTGGATAGAAGGGAAATTGGAACAACTTAAAGAGATCATAAAACGTGTGGATATCCTCATAATCAATGAGGGGGAAGTTAGGCAACTATCCCGGGAGACTAATCTTATAAAAGCCTATCAAAAAATTTCTTCCTATGGTCCGAAGGTGCTGGTGATTAAGCAGGGTAGCTATGGTGCTCTGCTTTTTACTCCTTCCTCTGTCTTTTCTGCCCCAGCATATCCCCTGCAAGAGTTGTCTGATCCCACCGGTGCAGGGGACTGTTTTGCAGGTGGATTTGTGGGATATCTGGCAAAATCTCAAGATACTGCTGAGGACGAGCTTCGCAAAGCTGTTATTTATGGTAGCGTTATGGCTTCTTTTAATGTTGAGAATTTCAGTCTGGGCAGGTTAAAGACCTTAACCATTGATGAAATTGAAAAGCGGTTTGAATCCTTCAGGAAGTTGACCCAGTTTTAAAAAATAGTTTTCGGGGGTCAGGGAACAGAGTTTAGATTAACAACTGAAAACTGCCAGCCTGCAACTGACTATTCTATCCTCAAATCTGTGAACAACTTCAAAAAAAGTGCGATGGGAACGAGAAGGACAATAACCCTCCTTACTGATTTTGGGGATGAAGTTGGATATCCGGGTGTAATGAAGGGTGTTATCTTAAGTATAAATCCTGATTGCCATATCATTGATATTACGCATCAAGTTTCTCCTCAAAATATAGAGGAGGCTGCTTTTTTATTGAATAATTCTTGCTCATATTTTCCGGAGCGAAGTATCCATGTGGTGGTAGTGGATCCTGGTGTGGGAAGTGAGCGAAAACCGATTATGGTTGAGACGGATAAATACTGGTTTGTTGGGCCGGATAATGGGGTTTTCAGCTTTGTGTTTTTAATGAAAGGATTTAAGAAGGTTTGGGAAATCACCAACAAAAGCTACTTTCTTCCGGAGGTAAGTTCTACATTCCATGGGAGGGATATTTTTTCCCCTGTGGCTGCACATCTCAGTTTGGGAGTGCCTGCCGGGAAGTTGGGGAAGGAGTTTAAGGAGTTTGTTGTATTAAAAGATTTAGAGCCGAAGTTGAAAGCAGGAGTTATTAAAGCTAAGGTAATATATGCAGACCACTTTGGTAATCTGATTAGTAATGTTTCAAAGGATCTGTTTGGCAGATTTGTAGCAGATAAACCTTTTAAGATTTCTGTGGGTGGGAAGATGATCCAAAAACTTTCTCACTCTTATGCAGATGTGCAGGATGGTGAGGTTTTAGCTCTGTTTGGAAGTACCCGGTGGTTAGAAATATCAGTAAAGAACGGTAACTGCCAGAGGGAACTAAACGTCAGGAAAGGGGCAGAGCTTGATATTAGCATAGACCAATAAAGAGTGAAAATACATTTCGCAATTCCCCACCCTGCTCTCCCCCTCAAGAGGAGAGACAGGTTGGAGGATAGGACTTATTTTTTATCTGATTTTCCTTTTGATTTCTCGGTTACTTTTGTTAAGGCATCTTCGTAAATTACAACCTTGGATTTGGCTTTTAAATCATTCAGGAGGTTTTCAATAGCTTCATTTCTATTTTTTTGTTTCAACTTATTACTAATTTTATTTGATGCCTCTTTTAAACTCTTTGTTCTCCCCTCTTTCTTGTCAGTTAGTTTAATAATATTGTAGCCCTTTTTTGTAAGTATTGGATCACTAATCTCATTTTTTTTAAGGTTAAATGCGGCTTTTTCAAATTCTGAATCTTTTGACCCTTTTGCAAAAAAAGGTAATACACCCCCTTTGTTTTTTGTTTTCGTGTCCTCTGAGTATTGTTTAGCCAGCGCTGAAAAATCGTCTCCAGCCCTTGCCTTAGCAAGTATTTCTTCTGCCTTTGCTTTCTTTTCATCGTTCACTTCTTTTTGTGCCTTAGGGTCAACTTGAATCAGTATATAACTTACCTTTATTTTTTCAGGTATCTTGAATTCATCTTGATTGCTGGTATAGTATTCTTCAATTTCCTTATCACTCACCGTAATATTTTTATTAACGGTTTCCTCTATTAAGGCCTGCATGAGTATACCCTTGGTAAACTCTTCTATCTTATCTTTTACATCTGGTTTTTGATCAAGTTTTAATCGTATAGCCTCATCAGAGAATAAAATATTGTTGACTTGCCTATCAAGCAGTTTTTTCATCTGCTCAGGATCGTTAAACATACTCTGATAGGAAGGAGGCATCATCTTTATCCATTTATTCAAATCACCATACTTAACCTCTTTATCCCCCACCTTGGCAATGACTAAGTCATCATAAGAATCATCATCTTTCTCTTCGGCCTGAAGAGTGGAAAGAGTAAACACTAAGGTAATAGCCATAATTCCTGCACTGATTAAGATTTTTTTGTAAACCATACTTGCCTCCTTTTCATTTTGAGTTATAAAGTTTAAATAATGTGTGGTTTCTCCTATCATATTAGCTTGTATTTTGCCATTACTTTTTTGAGTTTTTCCAGATTATTCTGGGACATGGGTGATAAGGGAAGCCGCATTTCAGGCGAGATTTTCCCCATCAACCCCAGTGCAGTCTTTACAGGAATGGGATTCGTCTCCAAAAACAGGGCATTATTTAAGGAGAGCAGTTGATAGTGGATTTCTCTTGCCTTTGTGTGATCTCCAGATTCAAAGGCATCCCACATAGCAGCTATTTTATCTGGAACGATGTTAGCTGTTACCGAGATAACTCCTCTTCCCCCCATGGCAAGAATAGGGTAATTGGTAAAATCATCCCCGGAGAAGACGCTACATTTTTCCCCACAGAGATAAATGATTTCACAGATCTGGCGAAGTGACCCCGAGGCTTCTTTAATTCCCACAATGGATGGAATCTCAGAGAGCTTGGCTACTGTTTCGGGTAGCATGTTAACTCCTGTTCTGCTGGGAACATTATAGAGGATAAGGGGTATATCTGTCTTAAGAGCGATATCCTTATAGTGTTGATAAAGTCCTTCCTGAGTAGGTTTATTATAATAGGGGGTAATGAGCAGTGCCCCATCTGCCCCTGCCTTCTGGGCATAGGTGGTGAGTTTTATAGCTTCATCAGTGCTGTTAGAACCCGTTCCTGCAATCACCGGAACCCGGTTGTTTGCTGTTTTAATGCAGATATTAACTAATTGCTCATGTTCCTTATGTGTTAAAGTTGCTGACTCGCCGGTAGTACCACATGGGACGATGGCGTCAGTGCCGCTTTTGATGTGAAATTCGATGAGATTTTGAAAACCTTCCTCATCGATTTTTCCATCTTTAAAGGGTGTGACAATAGGGATCATAGAGCCTTTGAACATAATTTGCTTCCTCCTGTCTGAAAGATTTCTGAAATTCTATAACTTTTCCATCATTCCATTACTACAGCACTCCAACTGCTTAAGCAATGTTCAGGGTTTCGGGGTAGAGTTCTCCCTCATAAATGAGATTGGCACTGCCTTCTAAGAAAACTTCTTTTAGAGTTTGATTTGCTTTGGTGAAGTGGACAGTCAACACCTCTCCTCCCCGGGTTAGGACCGATACGGGAGATTTTATCCCCTTTTTTTCATTTGCGATTAGGGCAGAAGCCACTGATCCCGTTCCACAGGCAAGCGTTTCATCTTCTACTCCCCTCTCATAGGTTCTGATGGCTATAGCCGAGTCATTCTTGATGCTTACAAAATTGACGTTAGTTCCTGCTGGTTTAAAGTGTTTTGAGAAACGAATCCTTTTCCCCAGTTCAACTACCTGGCAGTTTTGGAGATCTTCAACAAAGATTACTGCGTGAGGCACACCAACGGTAATGCTATTAACAAGAAAGTTTTTTTCTTCAATAAGAAGTTTAAGATCACAAGTGAGGTTTAAAGGGACTGGCAGTTGAAGTTTTACACTCTCTCTCAGGACTTCCGCCTTGATGATGCCAGCCAGGGTTTCAAAGGTAAGCTTGAGCGGGGCAATTCCCTTGCGATGAGCAAGCCTGGCTATACACCTCCCGCCATTTCCACACATCTCGGCCTCGCTGCCATCGGCATTAAAAAATCTCCATTTGAAGTCTGCCTTTTTAGAGTCTTCTATAAGAATGAGTCCATCTGCACCAACTGAGAGTTTTCTCCTGCAGATGTTTTGTGCACATTCTTTAGCCTTTTTAGCATCAAGAATGTTTTGACGATTATCAATGATGATAAAATCATTGCCGGCTGCGCTCATTTTAGTAAAGGGGATTAAATTCATTTGTTTAAAAACTCCGGAATCATTTCTCCTCTGATCAGGTCTTCATAACTTTCCCGCTCTCTAATTACATAGAATTCTTTTCCCTTTGCCAAGACCTCCGGGACACGAGGTCGGGAATTGTAGTTAGAAGACATAGTAAAACCGTAAGCCCCGGCACTCATTACAGCGATAAGATCGCTTGGTTTTAAACAGGGGATTGTTCTCTCCTTGGCAAGGAAATCACCTGATTCACAGATAGGGCCCACAATATCTGCTACCATTTCTTCTCCCTCAGTTTTGACTACGGGCTGGATTTCCTGAAAGGCTCCATAGAGACTGGGGCGGATCAGGTCATTCATAGCAGCATCCACAGTGACAAAGGTTTTTTCAGTTCCCTTTTTGAGGTAGAGGACCTTTGTGACAAGAATTCCAGCATTGCCTGCAATTACTCTGCCGGGTTCCAGAATCAGTTTGCAGTTAATATCCTGCATTTCTTTGATAAGGGCAGAGGCATATTCCCTGGGATGGGGGGGCTGCTCCTGATGGTAGGTAATACCCAACCCGCCACCCAGATCGACATATTGGATTTCTATATCTTCCTGCCTTAATGTAAGCACCAGTTCTTTCACTTTCCTTAGGGTTTCTACAAAGGGCTGAAGTTCAGTAATCTGTGAGCCGATATGGCAGTCGACTCCAACAATCTCTATATGTTTTAGTTTCTTTGCCTCTCGGTAATCTTCAAGTGCTTGATCAATTTCTATTCCAAACTTGTTCTTCTTCAGTCCAGTAGAGATATAGGGGTGTGTTTGGGGATCGATGTGCGGGTTCACTCGTAGAGCTATTTTTGCCTTTCTGCCTATTCGTTGAGCCACTTGATTGATGGTGGTTAATTCCTGTGTGGATTCCACGTTAAACATCAAGATGCCTGCTTCCAGTGCATATTCCAGTTCTGTTATACCCTTTCCCACACCGGAAAAGACTACTTTTGAGGGATCTACACCAGAGTTGAGTGCACGAAACAGTTCGCCTCCCGAGACAATATCTACCCCTCCGCCCAGGTTGACAAAGATTTTGAGCACCGCAAGATTAGAATTAGCTTTTACTGAAAAACAGGTAAGGTGATCAATACCATTAAAAGCAGAATCAAACACCTTGAAATGGTTTTCCAGAGTATGATTGCTATAAAGATAGAAGGGGGTACCCACCTGATCTGCAATCTTCTTGATTGGAACCTCTTCACAGTAAAGCTCGTTTTGATGATATTGAAAATCGTGCATGACACCTTCTCTAATTTTAATATTGCATGTCTACTTCTTTTGAACGTTCACTTTCATTTGTGGGTTTAGAATCATCAATGGCTGTTACAACATAGGTATAATGTCCCTTGACTTTTACTGATCTGTCGGAATAACTTGATTGGGGAAGAGGTGTTTCATTCAGTTTTCCAAAACCGGCTTCTCCCCCTGATTTTCGGTAGATGTTGTAACCCTTCAGGTCTGATTCTTCATTTTCACTCCACTTGAGCATTATTCCCGTTTTGACAGGCAGTGCAATTAAGCCGGTTGGGGCGTCAGGGGGAGTGCGATCGGTAGTGTTAATGGCAACCTCTTCACATTCCCTGCTTTCAATAAAGGTTTCCCTGATTTTCCTGACCGCTCTCAATGTATACACATAGTCCTTATCCATTTGTATGCCTTTATCCCGGCAGGCCAAGGTAGTAATAAGCTCGCTGCTGATAGGGTCGATGGGATATGTTTCGTTAGGAAACCTTCTATAGAGATTGTATCCCACCAGTCCTTTAAGGGATGATCCATCTTCCAGGGCACCAGGTTCTTCCCAGGTTAGGATAACCGATTTTTCTTTAAGCTCTGCTTGAAGATTGTTGGGAGGCAAACTGGGAACATCCCAAAAGACCTCTTGAGCATTAGATCTGGGACTTAGCTGGCTGGAGGTATTGTAGCTTACTACTCTGTAAGTATAAATATTTTTGAAGCGTAGATCCTTATCACTGTATTTTATCTTTTCTGCTTGAGGTTTGTTCATCATATAGGTTTTGTAATCGATATCATAGAGAAGCGAGAATCTTTTTGGACAGTCAAGGCATCCTTTTTTGATATCAATTTCATTCCGCAGTATTTTAAACCCCTTAAGATCAAGAAGTTGAGATCCATCTGTATTTTCTTCAGGTATACTCCAGCTTAAGATAATAGCTCTCTCTTGAGGGTGTGCCGTGAGATATTTAATCTTTTCAGGGACTACGGCAACAGGAGCGGTTGGATCCCCTTTCTTACCACAACTTGAGAATTGGGTTAAGCATAGTATGCAAAAAAAAACTATCAACAGTTTAGTGGTACTTTTCATTCCCTGCAAAATCTCCCAAATATTAATCATGCTAAACCACTAGCTCTGTTGGTGCTAATCTAACAGGCTCTACTGATCAGGCAGTTTAGTTAAGTGGTAGCCGCAGCCTTTAGGCTGCGCAATATGGAGAGATTACCGAATTTTCTAAACGCAAGCTGAAGCTTGCGGCTACCACTTTCTATTGAAACGCAGCCTCTTTGTTGGTGATCGCTGCTTACTTTCTTAAAAGATTGTTGATTTTAAGTCGCAGGGCATTGAGCTGGATAAATCCCTCAGCTAAGCTCTGGTCATAAACCGTATCTTCTTCAAATGTGGCATAGTCAGGGTGGTAAAGAGATTTAGGGGATTTTCTTCCGACCACTATGCAATTTCCTTTGTAGAGTTTCAGTCGGACGGTACCAGTAACATTTATCTGGGTTTCATCAATCGTCCGTTGCAAAATCTCCCTTTCGGGAGAAAACCAGTAACCATAGTAAACCAGTTCTGCATATTTTGTAACAAAGCTGTCCTTAAGGTGCATGACCTCACGATCCAGGGTGATGGATTCAAGTGCCCTGTGAGCTGTATGAAGAATTGTCCCTCCAGGTGTTTCGTATACCCCGCGGCATTTCATGCCCACGTAACGGTTTTCTACCATATCAACTCTACCAATGCCATTAATTCCACCCAGCTTGTTAAGCTTTGCTAAAAGCCTGGCGGGGGAGAGGGGTTTGTTGTTGATGGCTACAGGATTTCCCTTCTCATAGCTAATTTCAAGATATGCGGGTTTTTGTGGGGCTTTTTCAGGGGAGGCAGTAAGTATAAACATATCTTCTCTTGGCTCTTTCCAGGGATCTTCCAGTATACCTCCTTCAAAACTTATGTGGAGTAAATTACGATCAGTGCTGTAAGGCTTTTTTGCAGTGACATTTATAGGAATCTTGTGTTTTTTAGCATAAGCGATCAGGGATTGTCTGGAATTTAAGTGCCAGAGCCTCCAGGGCGCAACAATCTTTATCTTTGGATTTAAGGAAAGGTATGTGAGTTCAAAACGGACCTGATCATTACCCTTCCCTGTTGCACCATGGGATACGGCATCTGCCTTTTCTTTTCTGGCAATTTCTATCTGCTTTTTGGCAATAAGAGGTCGAGCTATGGCAGTGCCCAACAGATAGCTTCCTTCGTAAATGGCATTTGCCCTGAAGAGAGGGAAGACAAAATCCCTGACAAACTCCTCCTTAAGATCTTCAACATACACTTTGCTGGCACCAATGCTGATCGCTCTTTTCCTGAGTGCTTTAAACGGTTCTTCCTGCCCTAAATCAGCAGCGAAGGCGATTACTTCACATCCGTAGGTTTCCATTAACCACCTGGGTATGACTGAAGTGTCTAAGCCACCAGAATAAGCCAGAACCACTTTTTTTATTTTTCCCATTGGCCTACTTCTCCTTTTAGTTGTCAGCAAGCAACACCCCAAGTATTGCTTTCTGCATGTGCAGACGGTTTTCAGCCTGATCAAAGATGATTGAATGCCTGCCATCTGCTACTTCATCGGTAATCTCTTTCCCTCTATGGGCAGGCAAGCAGTGCATAACCAAAACATCCTTCTTTGCTACCTTAAGCAAAGAATTATTTATCTGATAGTTTTTAAAAACTTCTGTTCTTTCTTGATGCTCTTCTTCTTGTCCCATACTTACCCAGGTGTCCGTGTTGATGATGTCTGCATCCCGGGCAGCCTCAAGGGGGTTATAAGATAGTTTTATCTGTGTTGGGGCATCAACCCTTGCTTTTTCTACTATCTTCTCATCGGGTTCATATCCTTTTGGACAGGCTAAATGAAGATTGAACCCCAGTTTTAAAGAAGCATTTATCCAGGAGTTGGCCACATTATTCCCGTCTCCTATGTAAGAGAATTTTAGTTTATCAAATCCCCCTTTCTTTTCTACAACGGTCATGATATCACTCAGTATCTGGCAGGGGTGAAGCAGGTCTGTTAGACCGTTTATAACAGGAATATCTGCGTATTGAGCAAAGGTCTCTATGGTATGTTGAGAGAAAGTCCTGATTACAACACCGTCTAAATATCTGGATAAGACTCGTGCCGTATCCTCCAGAGATTCTTCTCTACCTAATTGCGTATCCCTCCAGCTCATATAGAGGGCATGACCACCCAGCTGAAGCATTCCAACTTCAAAGGAAACCCGGGTTCGGGTGGAAGGTTTCTCAAAAAGCATCCCCAGCGTCTTCCCTTTTAAGGGTTGATCACATCCACCGTCTTTCTGTTTTTCTTTCAATCTGATAGCATAGGAGATCAGCTCTTCAATCTCTTGCTTGCTTAAGGAATTGATGCTTAAAAGATCTTTTTTCATGGAGTTGAAATGGGCGTTTGTTCAAGAAGTTTATCTAAAGTATCAATTAAAATGTCTATTTCCTTTTCCGTAATGATCAGCGGAGGAACGAAGCGTAGTATGTTTCTCATGGTGCAAATAATCAGAATTCCATTCTTTAAACATTCCATCGCTATTTCTGTGCCTTCAAAGGACAGTTCTATTCCCAGGATAAGCCCTTTCCCTTTCACTCTTTTGATTAATAAGGGGTGTTTCTCTTTGAGGGATAACAGCTTTGAGTAGAAGTAATCACCCATTTTCTGGCAGTTATCCAGGATTTTATCCTGAAGTAGAGCCTCAATAGTAGCTATTCCAGCAGCGCAAGAGAGCGGATTCCCTCCAAAAGTAGAGGCATGGGTACCTGCGGAAAAGCTTGAAGCAAACTTCTCCTTCGCCAGCATAGCTCCAATGGGCATGCCTCCAGCAAGAGCTTTTGCCAAAGTCATGATGTCTGGTTCAACCCCATAATGCTGATGGGCAAAGAGCTTTCCTGTTCTGCCCATCCCCACCTGGACTTCATCAAATATGAGAAGTAGTCCATGCTGGTCACAAATGTGTCTTAAGTTTTTCAGATAATCAGGTGAAGGGCAGTTTACACCGCCTTCTCCCTGAATGGGTTCTACCATCACAGCACAGGTTATATCGGTGATTGCCTCTTCAACTGCCTGGGCATTATTAAAGGGGACATAGGCGAAACTGCTAAGAAGAGGTTCGAAACCATGGTGAAATTTTTTCTGCCCAGTGGCAGAAAGTGTTGCCATTGTTCTCCCATGAAAACTGTTCTCCATGGTAATGATTTCAAATCGGTTGCCTTCCCCTTTATCCTTGAAGACTTTACGTGCCAGTTTTATCGCTGCTTCATTAGCTTCTGCCCCGCTGTTGCAGAAAAATACCTTATCTGCAAATGAATGCGTAATAAGTAGCTCTGCAAGCTTGATCTGAGGTTCACTGTAGTAAAGGTTGGAAACGTGCATGAGCTTACTGCTTTGTTTATGAATTGCTTCAACGACACGGGGATGAAGATGTCCAACATTTAAGACCGCTATCCCTGACATAAAATCCAGATACTCCTTTCCCTCACTATCCCAAACGTTCATTCCCTCACCTTTGGTGAGGACTATCGGTGAGCGAATATAGGTGGGGAAGATATACTGTTCTGCTTTGTCAATCAATTCCTTCATTGCTGGTTTGCTCATGATTTATCCTGTGATTTGAGTGCCGACACCCACATCGGTAAATATTTCTAATAGAATGGCATGCCTGATTCTTCCATCAATAATATGGGTTTTCGCTACGCCTTCTTTTAAAGCCTGTAAACAGCAGTTAACTTTAGGGATCATCCCTCCTGAGATCTGTCCCTTCTTTATCAGAGTTTTTGCTTTCCTTTCATTCATGGAAGAGATCAAAGCTCTTTTATTATCCAACACCCCTTCGGTATCAGTTAAGAGGATTAATTTTTCTGCTTTAAGGGCAGAGGCAATTTTACCTGCTACAGTGTCTGCATTGATATTATAAGTTTCCCCATTTTCCCCAAGGCCAACAGGGGCGATAACAGGAATAAACTTGCTTCTATCCAGTGTTTCTATGACAAGTGGATTTATAAATGCTACTTCTCCTACCTGGCCTATATCCTTGAGTTTGCGTGGACTGCTTTTAGAAGACGAGGATGAGAGCCTGATCTTTTTTGCGGTGATTAAGTTACCATCTTTACCGCTAAGCCCTACAGCTTTTCCACCCTGCTGGTTAATTAAACTGACAATTTCCTTATTGACTTTTCCCACCAGGACCATTTCAACTACTTCCATGCTTTCTTCATCAGTTACCCTTAGACCCTCAATGAATTTTGAAGATTTCCCCATCTTTTTTAAGACCTCTTCTATCTGGGGACCCCCTCCATGAACCACTACGGGATTTAGTCCAATGTAATTCATCAGAGTGATATCCATGGCGAAATCTTTTTTCAGTTCTCTGTCTATCATGGCATGCCCGCCATACTTGATGACAATAGTCTTCTGGTAAAATCGGCGTATGTAAGGAAGAGCTTCCATTAAGATGGAGGCTTTATCAATTAACTTTTGCATTATGTGAGCCCAGAAAAATCATGTCTAGTGCGGAGTCTCGAAAATTCTGTGTTTGATTTTGGCAATTTAACTTGTTATCAAAAGGGTAC
>CBDTTR010000015.1:0-18086 GCA_965363405.1 uncultured bacterium
ATTTTCATGATGAGAACTTAAACAACTTGTGGCATAATTTTCTCTCATCTTTATCCCACCGTTTTACCAGGTAATGTTTTTCATCCTCAAATACCCGCACGATATTCTCGAAATACTCTTCTGTATCTTTAATATCCTTTTCTTTTGTCTTGTTAACAAACGACAAAATACGGGAATGGTAAAAGGGAATCAATGCTTCGATGATTTTCTGTCGATCTATCTCGGCGTTACGATAGGCAGTGGCAAAGCTGAATATAATTCGAGCCCAAAGATCACTGGAATAATAAAAATCTTCTTTACTGCTGTTTATGCTCTTGCTGACTTCTGTTAGTTCGGATTCTGCAATGATCTTCTCCCATAGCTCTCCATAAACATCAAACCCTCTTGTAAAACTTTCGTAAAGTTTATCCGTATTAACATTTACAATTGGAGGATCCTCGCATACTCCCAGCCCAAAACCGTAAATACTGGTTGGGTAGGTTTGTGTGGTGTCTTTCCATAGATATTCAAAGTCAATCATCAGGTCAAAGAGGGTTGATACCACCTGAGTAAACATAGGGCCTAAATCTTTAGCAGGGTCTTTAGTACGGTGTGATTTTGGCGAGCCTAGAAATGCCTGGCAGACTTTAAAGCGGTGGGCAATGGCAACAGTGGTCATCCAGATGTCAATGCCAAAATTTGCAATAGCATCATTCCAGAGTTTTTCTGTTAAATAGGCTCGTGCCAGTCTTCCTGAAAATCCGAAATCTCCCCCAATTGGCTGTCTAACACGTAATCCAAAGAGGGTTCTTAAAAGCGGGTAAGCGATATGATTGGTAATGGAACCATCATACTTATGTCGCACATAAATGGGAGCCACATAGTGCATGCCTGCGAAGATAGGCTCACCCAGGTGTTGAATCCACTCAGGGGTAATGCTTTTCAAATCTGCATCTACTACCACAATTGCCTGAGCTCTGAGCTCAGCAGCAGCTTCGAAAAGGTTCTTGAAATTATTGCCCTTACCTTTTACACCCTCTGGTGTAGAAATATAAATTTTGGGGACCTCTGTAGAAGTACTCATGAACGCATCTCGTGTTCCATCAGGAGAGTGATTGTCCACATTTATGATTGCAGACTTCTTGTTTGGAAAATATTTGATTAGTCCCTGGCTGGCTACCTTAGTGGGATAGGCAATTGAGTCGGCTTCGTTATAGGAAGGAATCCCAACGATAATCTCAGCAGTTTGTACTTTGCCTGGATTTTCAACGGTTGTGCTCATAGCTCATTCCTCTAAGTGATTAATAATTGCTAATAAAATTAAACTGCAAAGACCACGAAGAAAGATTTAGAGTTTATATTCATAAGAATACCAAATCCCTAAATTCACAATTCCTAAATCCTTCTATTCCTCAAAGATCTTTAGCAATCTTTGCGAGTCCTAATTCCTCCAATTTCTTTGAAGAAGGTTTTCCCGTTTTAACATCCCACCCTATCTTCTCGAGGTATTCACTGGTGAGGGTATGCAGGTCTATCGTTATGTCTTTGAGGGGGCCTGCTTTAAAGGGGGGATCTCCAATCATTCTTCCCGGAATCTTCCAATCGGATAATCGAACTCCCTCACGGATGTTGAACGCCATCCGAAGACTGGCTATTCTCTCACCAATTGTAAGGAGGTCTTCCATGGA
Organism: uncultured bacterium; assembly: GCA_965363405.1. Lineage (GTDB taxonomy): Bacteria > Desulfobacterota > WTBG01 > WTBG01 > WTBG01 > WTBG01. The sequence continues at coordinate 1,668 of CBDTTR010000015.1, forward strand.
AAAGATTTCCCCTGTGGCATACTCTAAAAATTGGGGTATCATTTGGACACCGTAAATCCATACAGCAAAATAACAGAGCCCCGAGGCGTTTACGATGTGAGAAAGGTTGCTCATGTAACGATGAGCATCTCCTTTCCCTGTGTAAGTATATTTCTCCATCTGTTTAAAGGGAATACCAGGAATGAGCATTCTACTCTCAAGATATGCGGATCCTCCTTGCATATGTCGGGAAGGAGTGGCATCGGTGCAATAAGTGGTTCCGTAACCGGGTGTGCATCGAGGGTCATGCATGGGAAGTTCCTGTCCTCCAAGATGCATGGCAAATTGCTCTGAACCTTTTCCAATTTTATGAGAAGCGACTCGTGTTCCATCTGCCAGAATCTCTCCCAATCCTTCTCTTTTTACTATTTTTTCGCTGATAGCAACTATAGCCTCATGATTTCCCCAGCTGAGGTCAATTCCATCGGTATCATCTTTGGTAAGAATCCCGTTTTTGTAACATTCTATAGCGAAGGCAATAGTTGCCCCCAGGGAGATGGTGTCGAGTCCTGCCCGATTGCAGATATCGTTAATTCTAATGATGGATTCCAGATTATCATTGAGGCAAAGTGGACCCAGGGCACTCAGGGTTTCGTATTCCGGTTTGTGTGTTTCACAAGCGTAAGGTCCGTTTTCCACCTTCACCTGACCGCCACAGGCAATGGGACATCCGAAGCAAGCATATTTCTTTTTCTGATAGCGTATTACGCTTTGATCACTTATAGCTGCTGCGTTGGGAAAGTCTATATCGCCAACGCCTCCCCAGTTTTTAACTGGCGATTCTCCATTTGAAACAAACATTGCAGTAACTCCACAGGTTCCCATGCCAGAGAGAAGTTGAAAGAATGGATTGCTCTTTCCCCCTGCAATCAGCTTTTGGCGCAGGTTACTTGCCATCTCCTCATTTGCCAAAGGAATTTTTCCCGTACCTTTTACCACGACAGCCTTTAGCTTTTTTGAACCCATCAAAGCTCCCAGTCCAGAGCGGGCAGCAGCCCTTCCCTTATCATTGATGATGCATGCCAGAAGAGAACACTTTTCGCCTGCAGGTCCGATACAGGCCAGGCGGATGTCGCTACCAAGTTCTTCTTTCATCCGGTCCTCAAATACATTGGTATCCAATCCGACGTAGGGTGTGGCATCTTTAATCTCTGCTTTCCCATCATTAATCCAGAGATAGACCCACTCACTGCTTGCACCTTCAAAAAAGACTCCATCATAGCCTGCTTTTTTGAGTGCGGGACCAAAAAATCCTCCTGAATTGGCATCTCCCCAGGTGCCTGTAAGAGGTGATTTCCCCATGACTGTATATCGCGAGGAACTTACAGCGGGTGTACCGGTTAAGGGACCTGTTGCAAAGCCCAGGATGTTTGCTGGGTCAAGAGGTTCTGTTCCGGGTTTTTGTTTGTCGTAAATTAGCTTTACCCCTGTACCGTAACCACCCAGGAATTGTTTATAGAGAGCTTCCTCCGGCTCCAATAATTCTGTCGTGCCTTTGGAAAGATTCACCCACAAGATTTTTCCTAAAATACTTCCTGCCATTTTTATTACCTCCTGTTAGTGGTAAAATTTATATTTAGCCGCAGATACACGCAGATTGACTGGATTTGCAAAGCACTTTTAAAAGTGCTTTTAGTATAGTCAAAGAAAGCTTAAGCGTCAAAGGAAAAACAGTAAATCTTACGAAAAAGAAAAAATTTGACAATAGATGGGGAGTAGGTTAAATTTTAGCATCTTTGCTATTTCTAAAAGACGAAAACGGGTTTTCGGTCTATTTTAGGATGTCTTATGAAAGGAACGATTCATATTGAACAAGAACTTTGCAAAGGGTGCTCGCTTTGCATAGAGTTTTGTCCTAAGGGGGCAATCTCTTTATCAAAGAAGCTCAATCTTAAGGGGTACTTTTTAGCTGAGTTTGATGATAAGAAGGGGTGCACGGGGTGCGCAACATGTGCTCTGATGTGTCCGGAGATTGCAATAGAGGTTCATCGTGGATAAACAATTAATGAGTGGAACAAGTGCTATAGGAGAAGCAGCGATTCAGGCAGGGTGCAAGTACTATTTTGGTTATCCCATTACTCCTCAAAATGCATTGCCAGAATATATGGCACAAAGACTTTCTGAAGTGCCCGGGGGAGTCTTTCTACAGGCTGAAAGTGAGATCGCAGCTATCAATATGCTTTTAGGGGCAAGTGCTGCTGGAGCAAGAGCACTGACATCATCGAGTAGTCCTGGAATAAGCCTCAAACAGGAAGGAATCTCCTATATGGCAGGGCAGGAACTGCCCGCAGTTATTGTGAATGTCATGAGAGGGGGGCCTGGCCTGGGGACCATATACCCTGCACAGTCTGACTATTTTCAATCAACCCGCGGTGGCGGTCATGGTGATTATCGAACTGTTGTTTTGGCTCCAGCCTCTGTACAGGAGCTGGCAGATATGACTGCCCTGGCATTTGATCTGGCGGATAATTATCGTACCCCTGTGATTGTATTAGCGGATGGAGTGCTGGCACAGATGATGGAGCCAGTAAGAATACCGTCCAGGAAAAGAAGAAAACTTCCTGCCAAAAACTACGTTCTAACTGGTGCCAAAGGAAGACCTTCAAGGATTATTCACTCTTTTACCATGGATCCTAAAGAACAGGAGGATCACAACTGGAAGCTTGTTAGAAAGTATAAGCAGATTGAACAACGTGAGGTGCGGTATGAAACCTTTCTCCTTGAGGATGCTGAAATGGCAGTTTTGGCCTATGGTACTGCTGCACGAATTGCTAAGGGAGCTATTAAGCGTTTGAGAAAGGAAAACCTTAAGGTTGGAATGATTCGGCCTGTAACACTCTGGCCTTTTCCTACCAAAATAATACAGGAAACAGTCAAGTCTATTCATGATTTTTTTGTTTTTGAGATGAGTGCTGGACAAATGATTGAGGATGTGAGGCTTTCTTTAGAAGGTAAAGGCCGCATTCATTTCTATGGCAGGCCAGGTGGTGTTATCCCTGCCCCTGTTGAACTGTATAGAATAATCTCGCGTCACTACTATCAATCGAAGAGGAAAAAAGGGAGATGAAAAAGATAAACTCTAGACCTGCGTCGTTGAAAGAGGTTCCTTTTCACTATTGCCCTGGATGTGGTCACAGTATTGTCCATCGACTTGTTGCTGAGGTTATTGACGAGATGAAGCTTCGTGAGAAGTCCATATGCTCTCTAGGTGTAGGTTGTGCTGTGGTTGCTTACAAATATTTTGATGTTGATACAGTAGAGGCTCCACACGGTCGTGCAGCAGCAGTAGCAACTGGTATTAAGAGAGTGAGGCCGGAAAATATCGTTTTCACCTATCAGGGCGATGGGGATCTGGCTGCTATTGGTACAGCTGAAACCTTGCATGCTGCCAATAGAGGAGAATTGATCACCGTAATTTTTATTAATAATGCTGTCTACGGCATGACGGGTGGTCAGATGGCACCGACTTCACTCGTGGGGCAGAAAACCACAACCTCTCCTGCAGGAAGAAATCCACTTAAAGAAGGATACCCTTTGAAGTTTTCTGAAGTATTAGCTCTTCTGGAAGGGTCATCGTATCTTGAGCGTGTAGCTGTCAACAACCCAGCTAATATAAGAAAGGCAAAAAAGGCAATTGCTAAAGCGTTTCAGCATCAGAAGAAGAAGAGTGGTTTTTCAGTGGTTGAAATTCTTTCTCCGTGTCCTACAAACTGGAGAATGAGTCCTGTAGAATCATGTCGATGGATTGATGAGGTTATGACAAAAGTGTATCCTTTAGGAGTAATTAAAGAGATAAAATGCTGATTAAGACTGTTTTTTCAGGATTTGGTGGGCAGGGGGTTCTTTCCATGGGGCATACCCTGGCAAGTGCCGCTATGCTTGAGGGTAAGCATGTTACCTATTTCCCCTCCTATGGTGCGGAAGTAAGAGGGGGTACAGCTAACTGTACAGTTTCTATATCGGATGAAGAGATTGCTTCCCCTGTTGCCTCTCAACCTGATTTTGTTGTTTCTATGAATCAACCATCCTTTTTAAGATTTCAAAGCTTGGTTCAATCCGGTGGTTTAATCCTGGTTAATTCCTCAATGGTGAAAATCACATCTGTGAGAGGTGATATTGAAGTGGTAGAGATTCCTACCAGCGAACTGGCAGAAAAACTTGGAAATCTCAAGGTAGCAAACATGATTATTTTAGGGGTCTTTGTTAGGGTTAGCAATATTACTTCCTTCCCGCTTCTTCTGAAAAACCTCCCAGCAATACTGGGCGAAAAGAGGTCACGCCTCTTAAAAATAAATAAAGAGGCTCTTGAACTGGGATTTAATTATTTACAGGGGTAAAATTATATGTTTATAAAACAAATTTCTATCAGTTTGGAAAATGTGCCTGGTATTCTTTCTAATGTCAGTGAAATTATGGGTAATGAAGGTGTTAATATCCGCGCTATTTCAGTTGCTGACACTGCTGATATCAGTACGGTCCGTTTTGTGGTGGATGATCCTCAAAAGGCAATAAATATTTTGAAGACCAATGGTTATGCGGTAAAAGAGACAGATGTGCTGGCAGTGGAAACCCCTGATCATCCTGGCGGTCTTAATGCAGTGCTTAGACCCCTCAAGAATGCCAACGTTAATGTACACTATCTTTATCCCTATTTAGGGAGGGTAAGTGATCAGGCAATTGTAATACTTGGTGTGGATAAAACCGAAGAGGCGGAAAAGGTTCTAAAGCAGAATTGGGTTCATACCTTAGGGGAAGAGATATACAGCCTGTAGGTTCGGTTACAGGTTACGTGTTGCGGGTTTCGTGCTACGTGTTGAAAGCTTAAAAAACGCACCCGCAACTTGAAACTTGCAACATGCTTTATTTATTCCATGTGATTGGCAAAAATTTATTTTTTGAAAAAATAAAAAATGGTTTTAATAAGTGACAAAGACTAAGAGACTTAAGTGAGGTGAAAAAAATGGTAGATAAATTTTGTGCTCTATGTGGCCAAACCCTTCCAGATGGGAGTTTAAAATACATTGTTCACATAGAAATCATTTCTGACCTTGATGGTACTATTTCGTGTTCTGAGCAAGATCCTTCAGAAGAGATACATGAGCTTGTCAAAGAAATGGACGATATGGATGTTCACGAATTAGAGGATGATGTTTGTCAGGAACTTTCAGTCTATCTATGCGTGTACTGTAAAAAGAGGTTTGCCAAGGAACTTGTTGATAGGGAAGAAGACTTCACCCCTAAAAAGGATTATGGGCATTTATACCATTAAGCGAAGCTTAAGTTTAAGCCCTATATCGGATTGCTATTTTGTTATGAATTGAATAGGTGTGTCTTCCTTTGAAATCTTGCTCCCGACAGGGGAGCCACATTCCGTACATAGATAATCATATTTATCTCCTTCTGGAAGAGTAAGGAGCAATTTTTTCCTTACCGGAACCGCCTTTTTGCATTTCAAACAAAACAGAGCTGAAGCTTCAAGTTCTTCAAATTGCCTGGGAGGTTTAGGAGCCCCCTTTCTTTGATAACGTAAATACTTGTTTAAATCTTTCATAGCTTATTATTCCCTTCCTGTCATCCATGATAGTATTTCCTAAAGTGAGCTAAAGTGCCTAAAATCTAGGTTCGCCTCCGGCAGTTGGGATTCTCCATAATCCTTCATGTTATTAAAAAACTTTAGTTAACTTTAGTCACTTAGAAAATAGTGCTTTTCAGTACTGAATAATAAAAAATGCCATCGCTGATTTTAGCAACTCGATTTTGCAAAAGTAATTATATCACACCTTCAGGATCATGCCATTGTTTTTTTAGCTTCCTTTGCCCAGTTAAGTTGAGAAGAAGAATTGTAAAAGGTGGCGTGCATTTTTAGAGTTGCTTTTGAAAGATCAGGCATGTCCAGTCTGTATCATTATGAGAACCTACCAGGGATAACTTTCTTGATATAAAACATTTACTCACTTTTGATTTATTTTCAGATAGTATTCCTGAAAGAATTAGAATGCCGTTCTTACTAAGATGGCTGTAAAGATCATTCCGAAGCTTAATGAGTATTTCAGTGAGAATGTTAGCTACCACCAAATCAAACCTTTTATCCAGTTTTTTAAGAGAAACCTCTTTTATGCATACGTTATTAGTGACGTGGTTCTTTGCAATGTTTTGTTTTGCGTAATTTAAAGCAATAGGGTCTATATCGATTCCTACTATTTTTTTTACACCAAGTTTTGCAGCGGCAATACTCAGAATGCCAGATCCAATGCCAACGTCCAGCATGGAACGAATAGGTTTGCTGCTATTTAGAATAAGGTTTTCTATCCCTTCAAGACACATCCTGGTAGTAGCATGTGTTCCTGTACCGAAAGCCATTCCAGGGTTTATTTCAATGATGACATCTTTTTCTTCTGGAAGGAAGAGTTCCCATGGGGGTTTTACGATGATATGTTTGCCGATCCTGGTAGTGGTAAAAAACCTTTGCCATGTCTTATTCCAATCTTCTTCACAGATAGTTTTTAGCTTTTGCTTTGGGGTGTCTTGAAGGGAGTGGAGTTTAGTTAAAGATTTTAGGTATAGGTCAAGAGCATGAATCTTCTGTTGTAACTGATTATCTTTTTTCAGGTAAGTGCTGATGAGTTTGCAATCTTCCCTGTCCGCTTTGACTTTCCCGGATGAAGTGGATATGATTTCTTCATCTGCAATTACACCGTTTGATCCCAACTCAATCAAGAAATTAGCCAGGGCATCATGCAAGTTACGATCTATTTCTATAGCGATTTCAACCCATTGTTCTTTAGATGATTGTGTTTTGCTGGTAGGCATCTCGTTTTTCATGATTAAACTTTTTTTGGAGAATGCTTTAGCTAACCGCAGAGTCAGCTGAGATCGCAGAGAAAAATGAATCTATGGTGAATGACTTAAATGAGTTGATATTCTATAGCTTGTCATTGCGAGCGCAGCGAAGCAATCTCATGAATTTTAGATCCTGTTCTCAAAATACCATTGTGAATGATAACTGATCATTTTCGAGATTGCTTCGGGACTTCATCCCTCGCAATGACACTGTTTTATTTTGTCTTTAAATACAGCATCTGGTATCCAGCATCTTTTTTATGGTTTAAATCTATCAGAAATTACAGATTCAGGCAATCACAAGATTAGTGGCAAGTTACACCCCTGTTTTGCTTGACTTAAATAACTCATAGGGGTAATTTTAGCTATCTTTTTAATTTCTTTTTCACCAAGAGGGTTTCGGTTGAAGATTACAGAGATATTCACCAGCATTCAGGGAGAATCGACTTTTTGTGGATTACCATGTACCTTTATTCGCATGACCGGTTGTAATCTTCGGTGTAAATATTGTGACACTCCTTATGCTCTCGAGGGGGGAGAGGAATCTAGTCTGGACCAGGTTATGAATAAGGTGGGAGAAGCAGGGATATCTTTAGTCGAGCTAACAGGAGGTGAACCACTACTGCAAAAGGAATGCTATTTACTGATTAGCCTTTTGCTTAAAGAAGGATATGCTGTTTTACTTGAAACAAATGGGAGTTTGCCCCTTGAGGAAGTAGACGGCAGAGTTATAAAGATTATGGATATTAAATGTCCCAGTAGTGGTATGTCTGACAAAATGAATTTTTCTAATGTTGATTGTCTGGATGGTAAGGATGAGGTCAAATTTGTTATTGGTAATAGAGTGGATTTTGATTGGGCAAAAGGAATCATTGATACCTACAGGCTTGTTGAAAAGTGTAAGGTGCTAATCTCACCCATTTTGTCAGAACTGGATGCAAAAGAACTGGCTGGCTGGATTTTAAAAGAGAGAATGCCGGTGAGATTGCAATTACAGCTCCATAAATTTATCTGGCCTGATTTGAGTCAAGGAATTTAATTATAGGGGGTAGGGTTCAGGGGACAGGGAGTCTCTTGATTTTGGATTTAGTTAAGGCTGAAAGATTCATGAATTGGGAGGTTGAGGGTTTAAAATCCTGATAATCTGCGTCCTAATTTGATGGAGTAGAAGCATGGAAATTAAAACTGATTTTTTGGTATTAGGTAGTGGGATTGCCGGTTTAAGTTTTGCGTTAAAGGTGTGTAATTTTGGTTCCGTAGCTATCGTTACCAAAAAGGAAAAGATTGAATCCAGTACGAACTATGCGCAGGGGGGAATAGCTTCTGTTTTAGGATCAGATGATTCTTTTGATTCGCATATTGCTGATACACTTGTTGTTGGGGATGGCCTCTCTCACCTTGATGTTGTAGAGAGTGTGGTTAAAGAGGGCCCTTCAAGGATAAAGGAGCTGATTAAGTGGGGAGTTAATTTTTCTAAAAACAGTAATGGCAAGGAAAATTCCTATGATCTAGGAAGGGAAGGGGGACACAGCAAAAGGAGAATCGTTCATGCTCAAGACCTTACAGGTCGTGAGGTTGAGAGAGCTCTGCTAAGACAAGTGGAATCCAAGCAGAATATTAAGATTTACGAGAATTTCTTTGCCATTAATCTGATTACTGAGTCAATGGTGATGGGTAGAAGAAGTGATGGAGATGTTTGTTATGGTGCTTATGTCCTGGACAGGCAGACAAAAGATATTCATACATTCATTGCCAAGATTACAATGTTATCTACGGGAGGAGCAGGGAAAGTCTATATCTTTACAAGCAATCCAGATATTTCTACTGGAGATGGGGTAGCTATGGCCTATCGGGCTGGTGCAAGGATAGCCAATATGGAATTTATTCAGTTCCATCCCACCTGCCTCTATCATCCTCAGGCCAAGAATTTTCTGATTTCTGAAGCATTGAGAGGGGAGGGGGGAACATTGAGGTTAAGCGATGGAGCTTCCTTTATGGATAAATATCATCCTTTAAAGAGCCTGGCCCCCAGAGATGTAGTAGCCAGGGCAATCGATATTGAACTAAAAAAAAGTGGGGCAGAATATGTTCTGCTTGATATGACGCATAAGAGCAAGTCTTTTCTCAAGAGAAGATTTCCTAATATATATAATAAGTGTGTCTCTCTTGGCATCGATATGGCGACGGTACCCATTCCTGTAGTCCCAGCAGCTCATTACATGTGTGGCGGTGTGGTTACTGGCCTTCAGGGGGAGACGACTATTAGAAGGTTATATGCCTGTGGGGAGGTAGCGTGTACAGGTCTTCATGGAGCTAATCGCTTAGCAAGTAATTCATTATTGGAAGCCTTAGTACTTGCTCACAGAAGTGCTTTGAGATCCGTAGATGAATTGAAGGAAGAGAAATTTACTTTCCCTTTAGTCAAAACGTGGGATCCGGGAAAGGCGGTAGATATTGATGAGTCAATAGTGATTGCTCATAACTGGGATGAGATTAGAAGGTTGATGTGGCATTATGTGGGGATTGTCCGATCCAATAAAAGGCTGGACAGGGCAAGAAGAAGAATTGAGCTTCTGCAGAAAGAGATTACCCAATACTATTGGGACTCCATTCTTACCGGAGACCTCATTGAGTTAAGGAACATTGCTACAGTGTCTGAATTGATTGTTACGTGTGCCTTAAGAAGGAAAGAGAGCCGCGGGCTTCATTATACTCTGGATTACAAGGAGAAGGATGATAAGCATTTTAGGAAGGATACTATAGTGGAAAGAAAGAAGTAATGAACATAGTTCGCTCACAACTGGCCTGCCCTGGTGTGACTTGTAGAGTGCCTTTGCTGCTGTTGATATTTTGTAATAGAAGATTCAAGGCTTATTCCAATAAGGTGCGGTCTGGGCCAGGGAATATTGGAACGCTGGAACGCTGGAATGATGGAGTAGTGGATTGAATCCAGCCTTACTAACGAAGTCCGATTAGGGCACCAAATCTACCGGTTACTTTCTTTCCTTTCCTATAGGAATAAAACAGATCGAAATTACAGGACGTGCAGAGATCTGCACAGTAGAGATGTTCATCTTTTATACCTGCACTTTGAAGCTGCTTCTTATTTGCCTGCCACAGATTAAAGTACAAACCGTCATTTGTTGATTTTACAAAATATTCCTGAGCTTTATAGAGTTTTTTCACGGCCTGGTCTGCCATCGTGCTGTTGATCTGGTAGCAACAGGGACCGATGGATGGGCCTATTGCTGCCAGTATATGTTGAGGCTGACAATGATAATCCTTGACTAAAACCTCAACTGTTTTTTGAGCAATATGTGACAGTGTCCCTTTCCAACCCGCATGCGCTATAGCTACTGTATGTGTTTTAGGATCGTAGAATACGAGGGGAACACAATCAGCATATCTTGTCATGAGAGTGATACCTGGGACATCAGTAACTAGAGCGTCAGTTCCCAGGAAAGCGTTGGCGGGAAGAAAACAGTCTTTTTTGAGATAGCTTCTATCCACCATAGCAATTTTATCTTGATGAATTTGTTGACAGGTTGCTAATGAACGGAGATCGAATCCTAATGTTTGGCTTAATATCTGATGGTTGTCTATTACGTTGTCGTCTTCATCCCCAACCTGAAAAGACAGGTTGAGGCTTGCATAGTTGTTGCTGCTAACACCACCATATCGTGTGGATATGGCATGTATTAGCTCTTTGTAATTTAGAAGGTTGGGAAACAATAAAAAGGTTGTGTTTGCTATTTTCTTTTTAATCATAACTTTTTCTCGTATTCTATGGTATTTTAGAATACTATACTGATTATGCACTCAAAAATAAAGTTTAAAAGGATGAAAAGTAGCTTCATTGTTGGAGTTATTCATTAGGACATTAAAAAAAATGGAAAGCGAATTGTCATTGCAAACTATTTTGTGATCTTAATAATAATTTTATAAGCAATCAAATAAACGGCTTGCTTTATTGGTGAACCAAAGTTATAATTTTACAATCAAGTTTTGAACTATGTGATTGCTTAAATATAACTTAAGGAAAGGAGATGAAGATGAATAGAAAAATGGTCATTTCTCTTATCTCTTTAGTGTTTTGCTTGTTTGTGTGTTTAACCAGAGTTTTTTCAGAAGAAGCAAGCAGAACAGGAACAATTTCCTTCACAAAGAATGTGGTAGTTAAAAAGTATAAGATGGGAGAGGTACAAGCAGAACCGTATGCGGTTGAGAAGAAAGACAGCTTGTGGAAGATTCTCATCAATAAGTATGGAATCAAAGAGAGGCAATTCTATTTTTTTTGCAGAATAACAAAAAGTTTAAACCCTGACCTAAAGAATGCGCATAAACTAGCGCCCGATCAGGTGTTGCTTATCCCATTTAAGTATGTCGCTCATTTTAACATCCCAGAAGAAGAGATTCGATCGGCATTGCTTAATATGCTTTCCACTCAACTATCTCAGATGCCAACTGAAGAATATACCTTCTCAAAAGGGGAGCACATTGCCCAGGTGCTCCGGGATATGTACTACGTTCCTAATGATTTAATATTCAACCGCTATCTTACCCTGGTTAAGAAGTTAAATCCTGACATGGGGAATATTGATCTGGTCAAACCTAAGCAGAAGATTATTTTACCCTCCTTTGCATCGTATGCTCTAACTCCTGAAGAGAAGAGTAGGCTAGAGGGATTAGGAGAGGAGTCTGTAAAAGAGGAAGTCAAGAAAGAAAAAGTGCCCATTACAGAGAAAGTGTTAGATGAAAAGAAGGCAGAACAGGCTTATGTTGATCCCCGTTTCAAGAAAATAACCAGACAGATTCCCAGCAGTAAAACTTCATACATGCACTTTATGTCTTCAATAACTGATGTTTTGCAAGGCAAATTAGATAGCACAGGAAAATTTGCCATACCATTAATGAAGGAAGGTAAAGTAACTATTGATGCTAATGAATTCCCCGTTCTGCAGCTTACAGATAATAAAAAGATAATTTTAAACTATGGCGGTGAACTTCCAAGAGGATTAACGGATGTACAACAATTAGAGATGAATGGCTTCGAGGTGGTTTCTCTTAAAGAAAATGAAAGCATAGAATCCGTTTTGGATAAATTGCTTGATGCAGCAGGTTATTTTTCTGTGGATAAAAGCAATAACTCGTTGGTAATTGGTGATAAGATACAGTTTGAGATTACAGGAGACTGGATCATATATGCTGACGAATTATTTGAGGATGTCATGGTGGTGAATTTGCTTGAAAAGGAAAAACGTCCAATTGATTCACAATTAAAAGATTACATTAATACCTTTGGAGTCAATCTTATTGATTTATATATGACGAGTGAAGGTGAGCAGGAGGAGATAGAATTTCCACAAAAAAAAGTTGAATCCAGCTATCAACCTGAAAATGCACCTGTCATAGATACCTCAGATTGTGCGGTACTAGTGGATTCCTTACTTGCTCTTCTGGGACAGAGTTACAAGAAAGATTTCACGGTTGACTTATTCCGTGGTGAGTCTAAGGTGTTTGATGTTGAAGTAGTGGCTGACAGGTATTTTGAGATAGGAGGAAAGGAACATATTATAAGCTTCCATAAAATCCCCGAGAAACTGATAGAGTTGATAACTGGGCAGGGAAATCGTTTTCTTAACATAACAATGCCATTAGGTGATCCATATGCAGTGAGTAGAAATATTCTTGACTTTTTGCGGATTAACTATGTTTCACCACGACCTAAATTTTCTGATGCTGAAATGGGTGAAAAGGGGGTGGAATTATTTATTCCTGGTATACTTATCAAGAAAGATGAAAAGACAAGTATTTTGTTATCCTCTATTGAGTTAGAAACAGAGGTTTACCAGTGGTTAATGGAAAGGAATGTGAAGGTTGTCCGTCTGGGTATATCTTCTTGATGGAAGTTATTGAGGATAGTGAAGGGATAAGTTACTTTAGCTGCTGATTTTTTTGGAGAGTTTTATTACAGTATCGATATAGGGTGTGCTATTATTATATCTCCTGATAATTAATCTTTTCCTCTTATTTGACAAACCACTTTTCCAACCGTTCTTTTTAAGGTAATTGGCAACACTTACCATAGAATCATACCTGTTAAATAACCTTACCTTTTGGTCGTTGTTACCGTCCAGTGCGTATCTTAAATAGCTTGAGGGTAGGAATTGTGCTATCCCAAAGGCACCTGCCCAGGAACCTTTGATCCGAAAAACATCCATTCTTTCCTGTTCAGCAATAGTGAGCAGATGTTTTAGTTCTTGATATGCCCACGTTGCTTTCTTACGAGCCCTTTTGCTGATTTCATCAAAGCTAATATGGGGATGGTTTTTTTTGAGGTTATGATAGGTGTCGTCCAATATTTCTGGGTTCGTGGCTAAAGATAGAGTGCTGAAGACATTGAAAACTGTGTTTTTCCCAGTTAGTTTTCCAAAAGCAGATTCGATGCAAAGAATGGAAACAACGATCTCTTTTTCTACTTCAAACTGTTTTTCAACTTTGCTCAGGAAGGGTCGTTCATTATCGAGGAATTTTTGAGCCTCTTTAATTGACTGGTTGCTGAGGAAGTGGGAGTAGTCAACTTTGATATTCCGATTGATTAGATTAATGACCAACACCTTTTCCAGAAACTGAACCCTGGGGTCGGCAAATATTCCCAGAATGTCTGTTCTGTCAAAACCATCGGCAACTAGTTTATCAATGAGGGAGGCGTACTTTTTAGATTGTTCGTCTAGCTGAATGGGTTTCTCGGATTCTTTTTTGATGATTGAGTGTGTTGTAACTGTTGTGAGAATGGAGAAAGAAAATAATATCGTAATGAGGAGTTTTTTATATATCATGGGAAGTTATGGGATTATCTGTTTATTGAATCATTTTTTATCCCCAGTTTATATGCATATCGGTAAAATTGGTTTTATTCTTTAATGGTTTACTTCGGTGTAAACTGTATCTGTGCTAGAGTTACTCCTGCTCCACCCCTGGATTGTTCATCAGAACCAAAACTCTTTACGTAGCTGTGCTCTTTTAGATGTTCTCTAATAGCCTCTTTCAATCTTCCTGTTCCCAGACCGTGGATAATTTCAATGTTTTCTAAACCCCTGATGAGAGCATGATCAATTGTTCTATCGACGATGGGGAGAGCTTCAGCGACAGTCATACCAATTAGATTGATTTTCTGAGAGACTTCATCCTCCAGGATGATATGTGTGGGAATGTCCTTTTTTGGAGGCTTTTTTGTGGGGGAAGATGTTTTGTCTTCGTGCACTTCTTTTTCTTTAATATATTCAATAGCGTCAAAAGGGGTCTTTATCTTTATTTCTCCGACCAGAATTTCAGCCTTTTTTAAGTTTAGATCCACCTTTTGGACTACACCTTCCTGGTTGAAATTTAATAATTTTACAAACTGACCTGCTTTTAATTCTTCAACAGGTTTTCTCCCTTCCGAAGGTGAGGGCAGGTGTGTCCTCCATTCTTTTTTTACTTCTTTTACGGATCTATGGGCTTCTTTAAATACAGGTTGTTCCTTCTTCTTAGCTTCATTAACGATTTTTTCTAATTTAGATTCTGCATTTTTTAAGTATTGTTTAAATTTGGTTTCGTACTCGCTTAGTAGTTTTATTTTTTTGGCTTTAACAGTTTTCAAGAGAGATTCTATTGAGTTTTCATGCAGGGATACTTTGTCTCTTAATTTTGATATTTCATTTTTCTTTTCTGCCACCTCTATTTGACCTTGTTCCAATCCTTTTATTAATTCTAAGAAATGTTTATCTTTTTCTTCAAGATAGTTACTGGCATTATCCAGGATTTCGGTAGACATGCCAAGATTCCTGGCAATAGCTAATGCATTACTTAGTCCCGGCATTCCGTAAACCAGATTATAGGTAGGTTTCAATGTAACAGGATCAAATTCTACGGAAACATTTTCTACATCTTTATGTAGATAAGCATAAGTTTTAAGATGGGTAAGATGTGTAGTGATAATGATAGATGATTGATGTTCCCTTATGTAGTCTAATACAGCCAGTCCAATGGAGGCACCTTCAGAAGGATCTGTGCCAGAGCCTAATTCATCTATTAAGACGAGTGACCTGTCATCTGCTTCGTTTGCAATTTGATCAAGTCTTCGGATATGAGCTGAGAAGGTGCTCAAGTTCTCTTCTATGTTTTGTTCATCGCCAATGTCAGCATAAATGGAGTGAAAAACGGTTAGAGTGCTTCCCTCTTCTATGGGGATATGCATACCTGTTTGAGCCATCAATGATAGAATGCCGAGCGTTTTTAATGTGACGGTTTTGCCTCCTGCATTTGCTCCAGTTATGATCAGAGTTTTAATTCCTCCATCCATATAGAGAGTGATTGGTACAACCTGAGGTGCATCGAATACCCAGCGTCCTACCTTCTCCAGGGTTTCTTTTGAGGAGTTTGGGGGGGTTGGAGGTATTTCGAAACGAGCCAGCAGGATAGGATGTTTACAGGAATTGAGTTTAATACGACCTTCCTCATTCAGGACAGGCTCACGTGCATTGAGTGCTATACTAAATTTTGCTTTGGCGTAAATGAGGTCCAACTTTTCCAAAAGGGAAAGGTCAAATAGTATTTCAGCCTTATTTTCTCTCACCTGCTTTGTGAGGTTAATCAAGACCCTAACCTCTTCGCGGATTTCCTCTTTTCTTAATATTTGCAATTCATTATTTAAATTAACGACAGAGAGGGGTTCAATGAAATAGGTTTCTTTGCTGTGTGATTGATCATGAACGACACCTGGAAGGTATCCTTTGCAGTCAATTTTAACGGGGAGGACAAATCTTCCATTTCTAATGGTGATCAGTTGTTCCTGGAATATAAAACTGAAGTTTTCTCTGAAGAGCAATTCCTCCAGGATGTTATTAATATCAAGCCTTAAGTGTTTAATCTTTTGACGTAAGGTTTTCAATTCCTGGCTCGCCGTGTCCAGAATTTCACCCTGGTTTCCAATTGTTTTTTTGATGTCATCTTCAAGCTCTTCAAGAGGTATAATCTTACTTGTGATATTCTGCAGTGACGAGTATTTAGAAGCGGTAGCTTTAAGAAAAGTTTTTAACCTCCTTCCCGTCTCTAAGGTGCTGCGTATTTCTTGAAACTGTTGGGGTTCCAGATAAAACTCCTCCACTCTGGTTCGAAGCACCAGACTTTCTATATCTTTGATGCCATGAATGGGAATTTCATCATAGATCCTGAGAAGTTCTTTCATTTCAGTAACTTCGGTAAGGAGAGTTTTTATTTCCTGGAGATTGTTTAAGGGTGTTAGACGCTCACAGAGCATACTGCCTTGGGGAGAGGTAACGTATTGCTTCAGAAAGGAGAGGATTTTATAAAATTCTAAAACAGTTAAAGTGTGTTTATCCATACTTATTTACTAAAGAAATCGTGTAGTACGCAGAGAAGACCTTAAGTCAAAAACCTTGTGATAGTAAGGAGGGTGTGAAACATAATAATAAGGTTTAAACTGTGTTTCAACTGGCTGTTATTTTACAATAGTTTGCATATTTATACAAGATTTTT
>CBDTTR010000016.1:0-17097 GCA_965363405.1 uncultured bacterium
TTTTCACTGTGGATACTCATTGCTAAGGTTAGCACGTAGAATCACTTTGTGAAATACCTGGCATTAAAAAATATCAGCGGAGAAGATATAGATATCTGTATCTTTTTCTTTCCAAGCACCATCTGGTAAACCTGCTTTAGTGCAGGTATGTTCCAGAAATGTTTTTCTATCCCACCCATACTCTGTGGCGACTTGTGGTAGCAGCAGCCCCGAATACAATCCCCTAATGATATATACGCCATGTTTGCCAACCTCTATTTCTTCCGTGTTACTTATTTTCCTAAGCGGTGTTAAGACAGAAATTTCTATATCTATATCTTTTAGTTCTTTTTCTGTTATGGGGTCGAAACGGCTGTCTTGAAAAGCAGCAGCTATGGCCATTTCTCTAATCGTTTGCTGAAGAGGCTTCCTGGCACGGATATATCCGATACAACCTCTTAAGTCTCCATGTTTGTGTAATGTTACGAATGCTCCTCTTTTTTCCTTAAGGGTTTTAGAGGTAAATTTTATTTCTGATAATTTCTTTCCTCGGAATTTTGATTCGATAGCTTCTCTGGCTATTTTATGAAGGATTTCTTTTTCTTGTTCTGACAAGCCCAGATCACCAGTTTCTCTTTTTCTCATTTTCTCATTTTCTTCCTTTGCATAAAAAACTGCAGACATATAACCAACTACACCACTTTTATCTCCAGTAACATCTCCTGAATTGGCATAAAATAGAAGTTCAGAATTGGTAGCGCCCAGTTTTTTAGCCAGTAACATAGTTATAACCATAGGAGTAGCACCACAGGCTTCACACTTTTCAGACGAGATATCTTTATATAATCCCTCAGGGTCAAAATTATTTACATGATTGATTACTCTTTTATCCAGATCGACTGCTTTGTTGTAAGGATGGAAGTGAGAAAGATCCGAGCTTGCAATAATTAATATATTTTTCTCTTTTAGTTCCTTGTAGATTGTTTCACTTATAGCTTCACAAGTACTAAAATCACAATAGCCCATAACGATGGGCAGCAATTTAAAGTCGCCCAATACAACTTTTAAAAATGGCAGCTGCACTTCCAGAGAATGTTCTTGTGTATGTGCTTCTCTTACATATGAAATGGTAGGTTCTTGTATTATCAGCTGTTGAGCCAACTCTGTGTCTACGGGAATTAGCCCAAGAGGGATTTTATAGGCTCCTTTTGAATATATAGAGGCGCCACGGAAAGGTGCGCGGTGGCTGGGTGCTATCACTATGACCGTATCGAACTTCTTCCCTTTGATTAACTTGTAAGCATAAGCGGCTACCTGTCCTGAATAAACATAGCCGGCATGGGGGGAAATGAGAGCAATAACCTTCCCCGGAACAGTTTTTGAGGGTACGTTACTGATGAAATCATTTATTTGAGCAGACAGAGCCTCTGGATCAGATGTGTAAAATGTGCCTGCAACAGCAGGAGGTCTTATATCTTCCTTATTAGTTTTTTGCGTACTCATTTTTGCCTCCTCTTTAGGTTTGGTAATCTCTTTACATGCCAGTGGAAGAATTTTAATCCCAAAGAAAAAAACAGTAAAAAAACAGAGGTGTAAAAAATAAGTTTTAGATTTATTCGGCATTGTATTGTGTCTGAGCGAAAACCTGCTTTTGATATTGAAACTTTCGTCTGAACAAAAGTTTTTGTTCAGGAACTAAATAGAGCATCAACGTATTCGCGTGCCTTGAACTGTTTTAAATCGTTATAACTTTCTCCAATACCGATGAATCTTATAGGGATATTGAGCTCGTCAGAAATGGATATGATTATTCCACCCTTTGAAGTACCATCGAGCTTGGTTAAGGCAATACCTGTAATATCTATAGCCTCTTGAAACAATGTGGCTTGGGAAAGGGCGTTTTGTCCTGTGGTTGCGTCTATAACCAGTAGAGTTTCATGTGGGGCTGCCGGGTGTTCAC
Organism: uncultured bacterium; assembly: GCA_965363405.1. Lineage (GTDB taxonomy): Bacteria > Desulfobacterota > WTBG01 > WTBG01 > WTBG01 > WTBG01. The sequence goes on from CBDTTR010000016.1 coordinate 1,940, forward strand.
GACCTGCAACCCTTTTTATCTTTTTAAGCTCTTCCATCAGATTTACTTTTGTATGCATTCTCCCAGCTGTATCAATAATCACTATATCGATACCTCTTTTTCGGGAAGTTTTCATAGCATCATATACTACAGCGGAAGGGTCAGCACCAGAATCTTGTTTAATAAAATCACAACCAACCCTTTTGCTCCATATTTCCAGTTGCTCAATAGCCGCTGCTCTAAAAGTATCAGCAGCAACCAGGAGAACACGTTTACCGAGAGATTTATATTGATGTGCCATCTTTGCAATAGTTGTCGTTTTACCTGTTCCGTTTACGCCGACAACCATAATAACGAAGGGAGACTCTCCAGAAATGCGCAATGATTGCTCAGTGTTTTCGAGCAGGTTATAAATACTTTCTTCAAGATAACGCTTCACTAATTCTGGTCTTTCAGCCTCACCCCGTTTGACTTTTGCCTGGACCTGCTCCATAAGCTTATGAGCTGTATTTACTCCCAGGTCAGAGGAAATAAGTATTTCTTCAAGTTCTTCGAATAGATCCTGGTCTATTTCTTTTTTGCCCAGAATAAGGTCATCAATTCTTATGGTAAGAATTTCATGAGTTTTTGACAAGCCTCTTTTTAGACTTTCAAGGAGGCTTTTCCCCTCTGGTTGTCCATTGCTATTTTGATTGTTGTTTTTATTTTGTTTTTCTTTAAATAGTGAAAGCCGCATTTTGAATTGATTGGTGTAGGTTATTCTTTATTCGCAACCAGCTATTAAATATTTCTTATATGTTAGTATTATAGAAAAGTCAAGATATTGGAGGAAAGCGGGTGAGAGAAAGAGGATTTTACTGGAGTTGGACAGAAACTACTTTTGAAACACCTGGCTCCTGCATGGTAATGCCATAAAGTGTATTGGCAACCTGCATGCTTAATTTGTTATGAGTTATAAAGATAAACTGGGAATTGTGGCTAATGTTTTTTAAGTATTGATTGAAACGTGAAGCATTAACATCATCTAATGCTGAATCAGCCTCATCTAATAGACAAAAAGGACTTGGCTTTACTAAAAATATAGCCATTAGTAAGGCTATTGCTGTAAGTGCTTTCTCTCCTCCCGAAAGGAGGTCAATGGACTGAAGCTTTTTGCCGGTTGGTTGTACTGCAATTTCAATTCCGGTTTCAAAGATATCATTTTCGTCCGTTAATTTTAGTTCTGCTCTACCACCCTGGAACAGTTCTGGAAAAACTTTTTTGAATCTATCATTAATCAGTTCATAGGTTTCTAAGAATCGATGCTTAGTCGTTCTGTTAATCTTTTTGATCGCGAGATTAAGAGATTCCAGGGACTTTGTTAAATCCTCACGTTGTTCATTGAGGAATTGATATCTGTTGACAAGCTCCTCCTCTTCTTGAGAGGCAGCGAGATTTACCTCTCCCAATCTTTCAATCTTCCCCCTGAGTTCATCTAATCTCTGGTAAGAATTTTCATCTTCCTTGATATCTTCAAGAGGGGTGTTTAATAATAGATTTTCTAAATTGAGATGATACTTTTCTTCAATGTCCTGGAGAAGATGAGTTATGTTAAGATTACATTCCGTTATGTTGACATTAAAATCATTGTTCTTTGATCTAAACTCTTCCAGAAATTTCCTTAAGTCCTTCAGCATTACTTCTTTCGCCTTTATCGCTTCTTCTTGCTGTACGATTGATTCCCTCTTTACATCCAAAGATTGTTCGAGATCCTGCTTGGTTTTCTGATATGTTTCTATTTGAGCTTTAGTTTGTTGGAGATCATTTTGTAATTGTATCTGCTTTTGTTCACTCTCTTTGTTTCTATGTAGGGTTTGTTCATGTTCTTCTCTAAGATCTGAGAGGGTTTTCTTCGTGCGATGCAGGGTTGAGACATTATTTTCGAATTTTTCTCTTTCGGCCGCATCTTGCACCTTTAATTTTGTGATTTCATCCTGTAAGCTGTCAATCTGACCATCGAGATTTTTAGAATCCTCCTGTAATTGTGTCAGCAAAGAATCTTTCTCATTCTTAGTTGATGCTTTCACCTCCTTTTCTTTCTGTAATCTTGATGTTTCATCTGAGGCTTCCTCCAGTGCTGATGAGATTTCTTCTTTTTCTAGTTGAAGGAATTCTACACGTTGTTGAGTTTCACCTAATTCTTTTGTCAATTGTGTTATGTCTCTATCCAGGGAAAAGTGTTTAATCTCCCTTTGGTGCATCCGTTCAAGTATTTTGTCGCCATCCTCCTTCAGATGAGATATGTGTTCAGTGAATTGTTGTTTTTTGGTTTGCAACTGTTCAAGTATCGGAGTAAGTTGAGAAAGTTTTGCCTTTAACTCTTTAATCTCTCTTCTCTTGCGCAAAATTTTAGATGGGGCACCATTTTGCCGACCACCTGTGATTATACCAGCAGGATCTATAATTTCACCATCTATGGTGACTAAGGTATATCTGTTTCCGTTGGTGTTCCAAATTCTAAGAGCAGTGTTAAAATTATCAACCAATAAGACATCACCTAATAAATAATCAGTAATAGGGAGATATTCATCTTTTGTTTTGACAAATTGAATAAGAGGCTCGACTTTTTCCCCATCAATAGAAGTGGGTAACTGATCAGGATGATACTCTCTTATTTGCATGGGTATAATACTTGCTCTCCCCAGTGACTGTGTTTTTAAATATTCTATTGCCTCAATTCCTGAAAATTGGTTTTCGAAAATAATGTAGTGGAGTTTTTCACCAAGTACTGCTTCTAAAGCAGTTTCGTACTGAGGATCAGATTCAATGAAATCAGCAACCAGACCGCATACACCGTTTCTTTCTGTTTTAGGAGTATTGTCTCTGAGCATGATGGAACGAACGCCTGTATCGCACTCCTCAAACTTTTCTTGCAACTCTTGAAGAGAGAGTAGAAGGGAGTTGGACTTTTCCCACTGCTCCTTGACTTTAGCCAATGCGATTTCATTTCGTTGCAGGTCTTCTGCTAACGATTTTAGATGTTTATCTATATTCGTTTTTTCTTCTTCAAGTAGAATACCTGAACCTTCATTTCTCTTTTGATCGTCTTTCAAAACAGACATTGTTTTTTCAAGTTGGCTGTACTTTGTTGCCTGATTTTGGGTTTCCTCCTTATTGTTTTCAATCTTACGCAAAAGGGTGAGATGATTCTTCTCCAGTTGAGTTAAGCTATTATTAAGGTGGGCTAATTCTGTGAGGAGATCAATAAGATTGTTTTTCTCAAGTTCTATTTTGCTCTGCAACTGGAAACCCGCTTCTTTAAATTCGAACAATTGTTCCTCATGCTGAACAAGATAAGTTGTGCAATCTTTTATTTTCTGGTTGTATGCCAGATTTCTTTCTTCAAGGATTTTTATTTCGTTTTGGTAGGCTTCCATACGTTCATTGATATTCTTCGTTTGCTCCTGTCGTTGACGGTGCTGGTCTTGAACGGATAAAAGTTCTCGATTGAGATATTCTAGACGACTTTCTTCCTTCTGGCATAAAGAGGATGTTTTGAATATCTCTTCTTGAATTAAATGGTAGATTTTTTCTTCCTCATTGAGATCAATCTTTTCTGCTTCAAAAGCGGCTTCTATACTGCTGATCTGAGTGGAGGTTTTAATGTCATCTTTTTTACAGTGATCAAGTTGTTCTTTTAAATTAAGGTGCTTATCCTTGAGGGAGGCATATTTTAGCAAAGAGGAGTTGAGCTCAATCTTTTTTATATCTTCCTTTAAATCCTGGTAGCGTTTTAATTTGCTTGCTTGACGTTTGATGGAGTTAAGTTGGCGCTTTACTTCCACTATAATGTCATCAACTCGAAGCAGATTGTCCTTAGTAGATTCAATCTTAGAAAGGGCCTCCTTCTTCCTGCTTTTGTATTTGCTTATGCCAGCAGCTTCATCAATAAGCAGTCTTCTCTCATGAGGCTTAGAGTTGATAACCTGTTCTACCTTGCCTTGTTCGATGATTGAATAGGCTTTGGGACCAACACCTGTATCCAAAAATAACTCAGTTATGTCTTTGAGACGGCAAGGTGTTTTATTAATAAAGAAATCACTTTCCCCTGAGCGAAAAAGGCGTCTGGTTACCATGATTTCGCTGTATTGGCTATATTGAAAAGGTGCTTTTCCGTTATCATTGGAAAAAGTTATCGAGACTTCAGCTGAGCCCAGTGGTTTTAAGGTTTCACTTCCGTTGAAGATGATATCTTCCATTGTTTTTCCACGAAGCTGTTTAGCGCTTTGTTCGCCCATAACCCAGCGAAAGGCATCGACTATGTTACTCTTACCGCAACCATTAGGACCTACAAGTGCAGTAATACCTGGAATGAAATTGAGGCAAACCTTCTCTACAAAGGATTTAAAACCTGTTATTTCAATCGATCTTATGTTCATTATCTTATTTCTCTTAACAAAAGGGTTTTTGACAGTTGCAATTTGGCAATTGATATTCTCATGACATATTAGCAAAACAGGAAAATGTTGTAAAGATAAAAATACAATAAAATGTATAATATTTTTCTAGACCACAATATCTTGTATCTCTGGGTTATATGACTGGGAGAATGAATGATGGATTGGAATTGGCAAACGATTTCACTTAAGGCATGTTGGTTTTTGCAATGAAGGTGGGTAATTTTTCCTTTTTTTCCAGAGTGGTGGAATAGGATAAAGCCTCTTTATAGGATAAAAATGCTCCGACGCTCACACGGTACATCTTTTTGTCCTTTGATCTTGACATTACCGCTGAGTAACCTTCCCCCCTGAGTTTTTTTGCTAAAGCAAGAGCCCTGTTTTTATCCTTAAAGGAACCAACATTGACTGTATATCCACTGACTTTTTTAAAAGTTGTTTGTCTTGTTTTAGATTCTTTCAAAGGGGTGGGCTTTTCTTTCGTTGCCTTAATTGTTGTGAGTGCATAGTTCTCTTGAGATAAAATTTCTCCAGCTTCTTTTGGTTTCGTTTCTTCGTTTTCTACTTTTGATGTTTGTTCTATGGCAGCGCTTCTTTTTGATGCATCATCAATATTTTGCTTTAGGATTGGTGAGATTTCAATTTTTTCAGTAATGAGTTCTTTGCTGGATTCATGACTTCGAGATCTGAAATAGTAAAAACCTAGCCAGGAAGATATGACAATGGCGAATAAAATGAGTATGATAATTAGGGAGAACTTTTTCCTTTCTGGTGCAGGTTGAATGAAGATTTCTTCTCTTGAGGGAGGAGTGTGTATTTCGAATTCATTTCCAAAATCTTCTTCCACATGTTCAGGAAAGCTTGTTCCCTCACCTTGGTTCTCTGCTTTTTCAATTGGTAAATCTCCAGGAGTTACCATTCCTTCAAATGATGAGCTTGGCTTCGCAAGCTTTGCTTCCAAGTTTGTAACATTGCTTTTTACAATCTCTAAATCTTTAACTATGTGGTTAATGTGCAATGTCAGTCTGGAAAGATCTTTTTCTACTTGTTGAATGTACTCACTGGGAGTTTCAAGCGCATGTTTTAATTTATCTAAAGCTTGGTCGGCTTTGGTTATCCTGGATTCCAAATCCGTTGCTGCATTACTAAAAACAGCACTTTGACTTATGCTTATATTCAGTTTGCTGTCAATCTCTTTGAAACTATCCTCAAGCTTCCCTATTCTGTCATTTAAATCAGGGCAATCCCTAGTGTAGTCAGATTTATCTGCAGATTTTTCCTGTTTTGTCACTTTAAAATTAGCATTGGGTTCTACATCCTGAGTGTCAATTTCTGTTGAAGGTGTCTGGTTCGTCTCAACAGTTTTATGTTTCTGATCTTCTTCCTTTGATGGCATGGGTTTTAGTTCATCATCTTCAGCACAGGACAACAGCTCTACCTTGCAGATGGGACATTGAGTGACATTACCTTTGATTTTTAACGAGCATTTTGGACAAAATTTCATTGATTCTTTATGAAAAGATGTTTAATTCTGTATTTGTGCCTGTTTACCACAGATAAATAAGCGGAGGTTAATCTATAAAAATTCAAAGAATTGTAAAAGTATATTCTCACATCTTGTGAATATAATCAAGATAAAATAAGAGGAGATTAAGCCAAATGGGTCAAAACACTGCTTCCATCTGGAATGATATAGGTCAGGGGTTCTGGTCCCAATATTCTATAAGCACTTTCAAGTGCTTCTTCGATAGTTGTGGCTGGATAAAGAGAAGCCTTTTTTACTTCCTCACCATCCAAAGCTGATATCAGGATGATGTGATATTGCCTGGCTTTTAAGAAGGTGGCATAGGCTGTTTGACCGTTGATTTCATAATTATTTCTTAGAGCTATTTCGAAACGTTCTGGATCATCATGGGTAAACCATTCTAAAAAACGGGGGTTGCCAAACCCCTGTGAACACTCAGACAGAAGAATCATTACTCCACCCTTTTTTAGGACATTAACTGCCATATCCATAGTTTTATGAGCCTGAATAAAGTTGATGTCATATGGATACCCCCCACAACTTACAATTACAAGATCTGCTTTCTTGCTAACAGGTATGCTAAAATTTTTACTGAGAAAACGGCATCCTTGATCGAAAGCTGTATGTACATTTCCTGCTACTGCTTTTAAAAGTTCCCTTTCAGGAGATAATATGGTGTTAAACAGAAACAAAGATTGTAAATGGTCACAAGCTTCTGCCATGTCTTCATGGACGGGGTTGCCCCTTAAAATACCTGTTCGTGCGAGGGGGTGCCTGCCGCCTTGATCTTGTGGGTTTAATACCAAAAGATGGTTGGCAACACAGCTATTAAAGGAAGAAACACCAGGGAGGATACTTTTTCTTCCACCACCAAAGCCAGCAAAGTAGTGAAAACGAATGCTGCCGGTGAGAATAACCTGATCGGCTTCAGTTATTAGGTGATTTACTTCAATAGGGGTTCCTCTTCCTGTTTTGCCGAGCAAAGTCATATTGTTTTTATTAAATGCGTCATGGTCTATAATCTTAATGCGTTTGTAAATGTTAGCACCCACCAATTTTTTATGTTCTTTAGCTGTTTGCTTCCTGTGAATGCCAAGAGCACAGAAAATGGTAATATTTTTATCATCTATTCCCGTTTTATTTAAGCGGTCAATGATAATGGGTAGATAGATTTCGCTTGAAGCATAGCGGGTAATATCGGAAATAATAATAACAACCTTGTTGTCCTTCTTAAAGATGTTGGCAAAAGGTTCTGAATCTATGGGAGAATCTATAACCCCATTAATATATTCATCAGTTTTAACAATTGCTTTTGGAAATGTGCGTTTCAGAATTTTACAGTTATCTGGAAAAGTAGTGGGAAGATTTATTGAATGATCGCCATATTTTAAAACAGTGCATTCTATTTTTGAATGAGTCATAAACGTCTCGGGAATTCTATGACATATTGATACTATTAGACTTTAGTTGATAATCGTAACCACTTGGGATAACAATCCAATTGGTTAAGCGAGGCTTGAGCAAGGTTATGTTTCTGTTTAATGTGATTTTTATAGATTATGAAGAGAAAACTATTCTTTTATAGGGATATTTTTTATTATTTACAAATAGTTGTATTTCTGCAACAATTGAATGTAACAAATCACCACAGAGATCAGAGAGTGCGCTGAGCATAATATCATTTAATGAAAGCATAAAATTCTTTTTTGCCAATATTGTTTGCAACGCGAAGTCAGCAAAATAATTTTAATACAACTGTGATAGTAGCAATATCCCCGTAAGACAGTAAACCTTGAGAAGCATGTAGTCTGTCAAACAAGGCAAGCTTATAACAAAATTTACCTGATACCTAAATAAATGTCTAACGGGGTAAATACTTTAGTGAATAAACAGTAAGGATGCTAAGCTGAATAATTTCATTAAAATAACATAAAATTTAATTATAATCACATTTAAAAGGAGGTATGGATTAAAATTAAGTATTTAAATTAAAGATTTTTTATTTTTATCCGATATTTAAATCTCAGATGGAGGGAGGTATCTATGGGCACGGTTGTTAATATATGTATAATAATAATAACCATTGCTATAGTTTCATTTATCGTAGTGTTGATTATTGCCTTACAGGATGTAAGAAGAGTGAGGGTAAAATCAGAGAAGTTCATGGATAAAATCGAGGGGGGTCTTGATCCAATTTTGTCTTCGGTCGAGCAGATTTCCGAAGACATACGGCAAATCACTCTTACTGCAAGGCGCCAGCTTGAACGGGTTGATGATACGGCTGATTATATTAATAAAAACATAAATGGTATTGTTGAAAACTGGATTAAAACAATAAACTTGTTAAATGATGCCATTGCCGATCCAGTGCTAGATATAGCAGCCTTTCTCAAGGGTTTATCCAGAGGAGTAAAATTCTTCTTTGATAATGGTAGAGGCATCAAAGATCAGTAAGTTATCCGTCGTATTTGTCAAGCGTTTTATGTAAAATCAAGGAGGTATATTATGACCTATAGAGATAATGGCAGTTCTTTCGGTACGTCTTTTGTATCATTTGTAGCAGGTAGTATGATTGGTGCAGGCATAGCTCTCCTCTATGCTCCGCAGTCTGGAGAGCGAACAAGACAAGAAATGAGGGAGAAGGCTGAGAGAACTATTATAAAAGCACAAAAGTTGGAAGATGAGATAAAAGAAACCATCAGTCATTTGATAGAAGATATCAGGCTGAGGGTGAATCAACTGATGGAAGAGGGGAAATATCTCGCGGAGGATAAGAGAAAAGAGATACTTGCAGCTATTGAAGCAGGTAAAAAGGCTTTAGAAGAAGAGAGAAAAAAGCTGAATAGCAAAGAAGAAAAGGCATAAGTCATAAATAATAATTACCTGCCCAGAAATATTGTGAGGAATTATAGATAATGTTTGGTTTAAATTTTGGTGCATCATCACAAAAGAAGTTAACGAACGAACTGAGTGAGTACTACAGATTTGCCGAAGAGCATCCGGATGATATTAGAGTTCATCTGCGTATAGCAGAGGTTTTAATGAAGATGGAGAAAACACAAAAGGCTATCGAAGAATATATTTATGCAGCGGAGGCATATGAGGCTAATAATTTATCCCAGATAGCTGCGGCTATTTATAAGCAGATATTACAAATTGATCCTGATCAGCTTGGTGTGTATCAAACCTTGGTAGATACTCATCTGAGGGAAGGGTTTTTGGGTGATGCCATAGCAGCTTACGAAAAATTAGCCAGTTACTATTACAAACGTGGAATGAAGGATGAGGCTGTCGATACACTGGAGAAAATGGTTGGCCTTGATCCTGATAGCGTTTATGTCAAAAAGAAAATTGCCAGTTTCTATTCGAAGAGAAAGATTAAGCCACAAGGTGTGAAGCCCAGAACTGCCATGAGGAACTGGGAATTGTTTGATCCTGTTACCGGTGGCAAGAAGTCATCCGAGAAACAATTGCAGCAGAAAGACAAAGGTTATTTTGATTTAGAGGCTGCTCTTCAGGATGGGTTTTCTACAGAAGAGACTATATCCGATGATATGAAAGACTTAGGCGAAGCCATTAATGAAAGCATGCCTGGTTTTGAAGAAATTTTCAAGGAAATACAGCAGTCTGAACCAGAGATGGCTGGTGATGATAATTCCCTCTTTCACTTCAATCTGGGTACTGCTTTTCAAAAAACTGGTCGTATTGATGAAGCAATTGATGAGTTAGAGAAAGCATTAGAAAATCCTAAAAGGAGTGCTGATTGTTATCTAAGACTGGCTGTCTGCAGCAGGGAGAAAAACCTAACCAATGATGCAATTAAATATTTGAAAAAAGGGTTGGGAAGCGAGAATCTTTCAGAATCAAAGCAGATTGAATTACAGTATGAACTGGCTGAAGCATATAAAACGAAGGGGAAGATGAGAAAAGCCAGGAAGATCTTTAAACAAATCCATAAAATTAATGATAATTTTCGAGCAGTGGGAAAAGAATTATCTTGAGTTAAATAGTTGAGGACTATTAAATAAAAATCTTTTAGGGTGGGTTAAGCTATGGTTGTATTCAATCCTTTAAAAAAAGAAATAGATCTGAAGATTGTTTATTATGGTCCCGCTGCTTGTGGGAAAACAACTAATCTTCAATCGGTCCACATTAGCTTGAATCCTAAACAGCGAGGGGAATTGGTTTCGCTTGCAACCAAGGATGATAGAACACTCTTCTTTGATTTCTTGCCAGTTGAATTGGGCAGTATTAAAGGATTTAAAACCCGTTTTCATATTTATACTGTTCCTGGCCAGGTATTTTACACCCTTACCAGAAGGGCAGTTTTGACCGGTGTTGATGGAATTATCTTCGTTGCTGATTCGCAAGATGGTAAGATGGAAGAAAATCTAGAAAGTATGAATGACCTTAAGGACAATTTGAAATATTACAACAAAGATTTAGGATCGGTCCCTTTTGTTATGCAATACAACAAGAGAGACTTAGAAAACGTTCTTTCTTTAGAAGAGATGGGAAGTCAGTTGAATACCCTTGAAGTACCTTCTTTTGTTGCAAGTGCAATAAATGGTAAGGGAGTTATGGAAACCTTGACTGTATGCTGCAAGATGGTTCTAAAACAAATTCAAGATAAATCAAAATATGCAACAAAATCTGCTGAAAAAGAAGAAGGTGATGAGGACAAAGATAAGCAGGCCATCAAGAGAGCCATAAATGATCTTCCTAAATTAAAATTAGTTGAATCTCAAAAAAGCGACGATTCAGCTGTTGATATACAACAGTCTTTGTATAAAGAACAGGAGGAGCAGTCTGCGGAACCTGAAAGTCAGCCGGAGGAAGTAACGGAGGTTAACTTAAAAACCGAAGAGGGATTTGATCAGGTGGAAGAAGATGTGTTTGAAAGTGACCAGGAGATGGTAGGTAAGGAAGAACCCCTGGCAGTCAATGATCTTTTAGAAGAAAAAGCAGATATAAAATTGAGTGATTCTGAAACTTCTGCGGATGAGAATCAGGAAGAAGCGTTAAAAGGAGAACCTAAAATAGAATTAGAGGTTCAACCCTCAGGAATGGATGTTGAGGAAGAAGGAATAGGAACTGTGGATGATTCTTTATCGGAGGAAGTTGCTGAATCTGAAGACTTGGAAGATGAGGACGACAAAAGATCCTGCCCGAGATGTTCATTGAAGTTTAAGTTGAATGTTAAACAATGTCCGATTTGCAAGATTAGCCTTGTGCAGGAAGGAGAAGAAGAAAATACTGATGAAAAAGAATTAGAATTTAAGGATGAAACAGCACATCTTGCAGAGACATCATCAGAAGAGGAAGTAATCGGTACTTATGATGCAGCAGGCACAGGACTATGTGAACAGGGTTTGGAAATTATATCCTGTGGTCAGCCCCAAAAAGTTTCTTCTACAGCGATTAAAGTTCCTTTAGTCATGAAGATCTGTAATACTGACCAGGAATTTAAGATTAATATGGCAATTAATTTTGAGGACTTCTTTCTACAACCGAGAGGATAAAGACTTCCGATTGGCAAGTATGGTGGAAGTATTGTATATTACTTGTACAAAAGAGAAAAGGACTCGTGATAAAGATTTCTGGATTAATCAGGAGGTATTCTTCTCTAATTATTTTTATAATTGTTTGCATTAGGGTAAGCGCTGCTTCTCCATCTACCGGTTTTGATGAACTTTTAGCAAAAAAAGATCGACTTTCTATTAATCGGGAAGAACTTGATAAAATTTATCAGTATAAACTTGATCATGGGATTAAAAACTTATCTAATTTTTCAGCATTTTTACTGAGAAGCAGCGAAAAATTGATACGCCAGGGGAAGTTTGAAGAAGCTGTTGAGTATAGTGAATATGCTCAGATGCTTTCTCCTAGCTACCCTCCAGTATACACTAATCTGGGGAAGGCTTATTGGGCACAAAACCGTTTTTTTATCTTTTCCATGATTGAAGGATGGTTCAAATCACTTAGTGCTACACTTACCAATTACAACTTTTCTGTATTTATCTTCGCCAATTTTTTACTCTTCTTTTTGGTGTCTTTCCTCCTTGTAATAGCAGTTTTTTCAATCCTATCTCTTTGCAAATATTTTAAATTGCTTATTCATGATGCGAGCCACATTTTACCCTCAAAATTTCCACTCACTCTTCTTGTTTTATGGGGGATTTTTATTTTCTCTATCCCTTTCTTTTTTCACGCAAGCATATTTTTAATCTTCTTTTTCTGGCTCTTGTTACTCTTTATTTACCATTCCAGAAAAGAACAGCAGATTATTATCGTCTATGCTTTATTCCTGCTTTTATCCCCGTTCTTAATTCAGCTTATCTCCAATTCTCTGGTGACATCATCTACAGGAGTATTTCACCAAATATACCAGGTGAACGAAGGGAACTGGGAAGGTGAGACTGAAGAAAAACTTCTAAAATGGACGGCAAATCACCCCAGTGATGTTGATGCTGTATTTTCGTTAGGACTCATTAAGAAGAGAAAGGGCGAATATGAAAAAGCGGAGAGATGCTACAAGAAAGTACTGGAAGTTGACTCGGATTACTATAGAGCTTTGTGTAACCTGGCCAATGTGTTGCTTGCGACAGGAAAAGTAGATATGGCTATCGAAACCTGCAAACGTTGTCTCGAAATAAATCAAGCAAGTGTAGAAGGTTGCTATAATCTTAGTCGTGCTTACCTATCAAAATATATGTTCTCTGAAAGTAACGAGAGTTTTAATAGGGCAAAAGAACTGGATGCAAAACGTGTAGACTACTACTCAAAGATCTATTCAGAAAATGCGAATCGTACGGTTATTGATCTTACGATTCCACTGAGTTTGTTCTGGGAAGAAACATTTAAACCGGCTGAAGAAAAAAAGCTGTTTAGTTCGTATATCTGGGAGAGGTTGTTTAAGGGGATTCCCTTTAGTTATTGGTATAGTGTTCTGTTCATATTTTTAGTGTTTGTATGCCTTATTTTTATCAATCGAAACGAGTTTGGCTTTGCAGTGAGTTGTGAGTATTGTGGAGTTGCAGTATGTAGAAGATGCAGAAGGTTGATCTATGAGAATTATCTCTGCAAACAGTGTGCAGGAATTTTCAAAGGTAAGGGGGAACACACTACCAGTTTTAAGGGAAAAGAAGGGAAAATGATACAGATAGAAAAATATCAAAAACGATCTATTATCATCGGGAAAATTCTATCTATGATATTGCCGGGAGCAGGACATCTCTGGTCAGGCCATCCATTTAGAGGGTCAGTTGTGCTCTTCGTTTACTTTTTTATTTTGCTTAAGTTAGTTTATTGTAATGGAATAGTTGTGAACCCATGGCAGTTGAGCCATACTCGCTCATATGGAGATATTCTCATTTTTGGTAGTTTCTTATTTGTTCTTTATCTTTATTCGATTTCCAATTTTACTAATATTACTGGTAGGTTATATCAGTTTTTGTCATTGATTAAGGTAACACGCAAAGAATTGCAGATTAAGAAATAAGTATTTCCTGTAAGTGAGATATAGACGCCAATCATTGAAAGAGAGTTGTCTATGGCCTTAGTGGGTAAGATAGTAGATTTTGGTGTAGCTGATATCCTTCAGTTGATAAGTCAACAGCAAAAAACAGGATTTCTTCTTGTTGAGAGAGGCAAAGAGGCTGTTGAGGTAACTTTCTGGAATGGTATGATTCTCAGCGCACGCCCTGTATCGGAAATTGAAGATGATCTTCTTGGAAAGAAATTAGTAAAGTCTGCGCTTATAAGTGAGGCGCAATTGAAACGGGCTTTAGAAATTCAGGAAGAAAAATTTAAGCATCTGGGCGAAATTTTAGTAGATTTGGAGGTTTTAAGTAAAGAGATGCTTAACCAGATAATTCATATCCAGATATACGATACATTTTCTGAGCTATTCCAGTGGAAAGAAGGAAGTTATGCCTTTCATCCTAAAGCTGTTGACTTTGATGAAAAGATATATACACCTTTGGCTCTGGAACATATTATTCTTGATGTTCTTCGTATGATAGATGAATGGCCAAACGTTAGAAAAAGTGTTCCTTCAACGGATATGATTTTCAAGAAACCAGACAGATTTTTGGAGGGAGAAGAAGATAGTATTTTGCAAGAAGGGATATCTCAAGAAGAGGTAAAAATATATAATCTGGTGGATGGAGAAAACACCGTTCAAGATATTGCATGTAAATCCCTGATGGGTAAATTTAAGACTTCTAATTATTTAATGACACTTTTATCTAATGGTTATATTGAAGTAGCAATAAAAGAGAGGCATGTAACTGTTGATAGCAAAATAAGCAAGTATATAGCGGGAGAGCGTGTTCTGGTTATGAGTGGCTATGCTATTTGGGCTATTTTTATAATTGTTCTCATGTTTTTATCCCCTCCTGATATGGAGTCTACTTTTAGCCTGTTTTTAGATAACCCTGAATCTCATGCTGATGCTCGTAACTATCTTGAGTATAACAGGTTATTAAAAATCAAGAATGCTTTGCAAATCTATTTTTGGGAAAAGGGGGAGTACCCTGATGATTTAAAGGAATTGGTAAGTGCAAAAATCCTCTTTGATAAAGAGACGAGCAATAGCAAAGGGGAAAGTTACTACTATCGTTCTGAAGGAGATTCATATTTCTTGCATTAGTAGCTTAATACTGAATCAAACGATTGCGCAATTCGGATTGTAGATTGCTGAAGTAAAATCAGAAATCCGAGATCCCAAATCCGAAATCCCAAATATCCGGCCTTAATTGATCCTTTCCCTAGCAAACCTCATAACACGTCAACGTGAGAAAAATACTTGCTTTTCAATTTTTATATGATTTACAATTGATATAGATTGTTTAGAAGTCAAGTTTTCACCAAATTGTTTTTGGTCATAAACCCAAATATTGCAGTTAATCACAGAGTGCACAGCGCAGCAGAGAAAGCACTTGTTAAAATAATAAGCTTCAACTTCTTTCACAGTAAATCTCTTTGCATATTTTAATGAAAAACTTTTAGTAAGGAATCTTCTCCCAAATTTAAAAACATAGAAAAAAATAGAATTTAAATATGTTTTTCTTTTTGCTATATTAAGCCTCAGTGGTTCCCCCGTTAGATAATGGTTGGAACCCTGACACACAACATTTTTTGATTTCAATTATTGTAACCATATAAAACTAATCTGACTATCTAACGGGGTGAATCTGTGGTTTCAAATGCATTAT
>CBDTTR010000017.1:0-16892 GCA_965363405.1 uncultured bacterium
CCCTCAGGAAAGATAGGAGAAATTGTGTGCAGGGGACCTAATGTGATGAAAGGCTATTATGATAATACGGTAGCTACCCAGGAAACTTTGAAAGAAGGCTGGCTTTATACCGGTGATGTAGGCATAATAGACAGGGATGGTTATCTTTACCTAACCGGCAGAAAAAAGGAATTGATCGTAAGTGGAGGAGACAATATCTATCCTGCGGAGATTGAGACAGTGCTTCATCGGCATCCTCTCATTCTGGAAGCCGCAGTAATTGGGGTGCCTGATGAGTATTGGGGAGAGAGTGTGAAGGCAATTGTAGTTACAAAATCAGGGAAAGCCATAGACGAACAGGAAGTGATTGAATATTGCAAATCCCGGTTGGCTAGCTATAAGAAGCCAAAATCCGTTGACTTTATAGATGCCCTACCCAAAAACGCTGCCGGCAAAGTAATGAAGGATGAGCTATTAAAAAGATATATTTCGCTTTAGTTAAAGCCAACGAATAACTATTTTGAAAATATGCCTTGCAAATTCGGGTTGTTGAATGTCAACTTATTTAAGTCGTTCACTATGGTTGCTTGATGCCGGATAAAAATTTTTTACATCCAGAATCTAGTATCCAGTAACTAGCATCGTGCCCTTCTGAGGGGAATTAGGTTTTTCAAGTGATTACTTTGGTTAAGTTCCGCAATTTATTTTTCTAAGGAAACCATCATGTGTGAATTTTGTATCAAACACGGTGAAGGAAAAATCTGGTACTTGCAGGCAAAGAATTATTCTTTAGATCTGCTGAGCGATCTTCGCCGTCGGAAGTGGATTGAAAAATTCCTTATTAACGTTGAGAGCGATATGGCGAAGCTGGCTATTCTAGACAGGTTGCGGCAGAGGTCTTCAATCTTATATGGACTGGCAAAAAGATTCTTAACCAGGAAGCTTAAGAAAGAACATTTTGGTCAGGTTGTCCCCTTAGAGGATGCAAAAAGAATTTTTGATATTACCAATACCATCGTTAGGGTTCCCTGTGCTTGTCGCAGAGCTACTAAGGGTAAGGAGGTGGGAGCATGCTTTGGATTCAGTGTAGAGCCAGATAGCCTTTTTGGATACCCTCTTGATGGGTTCTGGCCTGACTATTCTACGGGGCCTGAAGTGAGACAGGCAGAAAAGATTGAGCCCAAAAAGGCTTTGGGGATCTTAAGCGATTTTGAAAAAAAGGGTGCGATTCATACCATCTGGACGTTCAATACTCCCTTCATAGCTGCCCTTTGCAATTGCGATAGGCAGGATTGTATGGCTTTTCGCACGGAAATGAGCCTGGGAACAAAGGTAATGTTCCGGGCAGAATATTATGCCGTAATTGACTGGGATAAGTGCACGGGTTGTAAGAATTGTCTTAAGCAGTGTAGTTTTGGTGCCATACGTTATTCCTTAGAGCAAGAGCGATGCTCAGTTGATATTGCTAAGTGTTACGGCTGCGGCATCTGCCGAATCACTTGCCCGGAAGAAGCAATCACTCTTTTGAACCGTAAAGAAAATCCTGTTTTAAACAGGCTCTGGTAAGATGTTAAGAATTGTTATAGACCGGAAGAAATGTACAACCCCACTTGAATGTCGAAAGTGTCTTGAGCAATGCCAGTCTGGCGTCTTCTTAACCCATCCCCGAAAACGTCGCAGTCTCACCACCAGGGCAACGGATTGGATTATTACCCCCGTTTTCATTTCAGAATGTACACAGTGCATGGCTTGCGAAGGTTTTTGTCCTACCCAGGCTATTACGATAAAAGTGTAAACGATTGAAAGAATTTTCACACAATGAACATAGCTGAGCTTGAAGGAAAGAGAGTAGGTCTGGTTTTTTCATCAGGATTTTTTGGCTTTTTCGCCCATGCGGGTTGTTTAAAAAATTAGGGGACTCATATGAAAACTAAGGTAGTTATTGTTAAATCGAGTGACGTATCCAGGGCAGTTGAAGATGCGCTGAACCTTTTGGGAGGGCTTGAAAGGGCTGTGTCTGACTATCCTTCTATTTTGGTCAAACCCAATTTTTGTGGTGGTGTCCCGGGTGAGAGGGGTTCACACACCAGCGTTGCTGTTCTGGAGTCACTGCTTGAAATTTTATCAGCATTTAAAAAGAAAATATTTATAGGGGAGGCAGATGGGAGTTTCAATTGGGCAGACCAGGTTTTTTCTGCCCTTAACATTCATGTAGTAGCCAGGCGATATGGAGCACAGGTGGTTAATCTCAGTAAAGGACCTTATCTGGATCTTGACGTCCCTCAATCTCTCTCACTTAAAACGGTGAGAGTGTCTCGCTTGCTTACAGAAAGTGCCATCGTCAACGTGTCTGCCCTCAAAACACATCCCTGGACGGGTGTAACCTTCAGCATGAAAAATATGTATGGTGCTATTTATGAGCAGGAGAAGGCGTTGCTACATGCGGGGTTAGATAAAAATATCGTTGATATAAATAAAGTCATACCTTCCAGTCTCTGCCTGGTTGATGGGATTTATGCGGTTAAGCACGGTGGGTTTAAATATGGAGTATGGGTTGGTTGTCCACCTGATAAGATGGATATCATTGTTGCGGGATATGATACTGTAGCAACAGATGTTGTGTGTACCAAATTACTGGGGAGAAATCCTGCCCAGATTAATTATATCGAACTGGCAGCAGCGCAGAAATTAGGGGTTAATGATTCCAGTCAGATTGAGGTTGAGGCTGAGAATTACGAGTATCTATAAAGTCCTTATTAGCACTTCGAAAAGATTACTAAGAATTCTGGCACTAGCACCCCATATGAGATAGTGCTTATAGTGATAAACCTGTCCTGTGTACATTACCCCATCCCTTGTTATCGTTTCTGTACCGGAATTTCCCTTGTCAATGAGATGGTTAAGTGGAATCTCAATAATCTCATCTACCTCAACCCTGTTTATAGTAAACAGGTAGGGATGGGGAATAGCACCAACTATGGGTGTAACTCTGTAGCTGGTTGAAGTAGTCTTAATATCATCCAGCAAACCAAGTATCCTTACATCCGCAGGACGTATTCCAATTTCTTCAAGCGCTTCACGCAAGGCTGTCTTTTCTAACCTTTCGTCACTTTTTTCCCATAATCCGCCGGGAAAAGAAATTTCTCCCTTGTGATCTTCCACCTCCTGACTCCTTTTGATAAAGAGTATGTATCGCTCTCGGCTTTTTGCGAAGAGTGGTACCAGGACAGCAGAAGGCCTCAAATTATTATCTTTAATAAGATTTCTTTTTCTCTGTGATAACAGTTCTCTCAGTTTATCTTCCATTGCTTCATATGGATTCTTGTTTATGATAGATTTTGCTTCCACAGCGCTTGCAGTGTATTGCATCTCTGTCGTGATATTCCAGGCCGCATTCCTTACATGTGAGAGAAGCTTTATTTATGGAAAAGAAGAAATGGGCAATGAGATTTCTCACCTGCCAGGGAATGAATAATATCCCACTTATAATGATTAAAATGGTAATAACTCGTCCATAATCGGACAGGGGAGTGATATCGCCAAAGCCAACTGTAGTTAAGGTTACTATTGAGAAATAAACACCATCAAAAAAAGTTCTAAAATTTTCCGGGTTGATGTCGTGTTCGGTATAAAAAATGAGACCGGAAGAGACAAAAACAATTGCAAACATAATGTAGCTAATGCGGAAAATGATAAGGTGAACAGCTTTGATACTACCAAAGAAAAAATGTCTATCTTCCAGAAATCTTATCATGCGCAAGATGCGAAGTGCTCGAAATACTCTGATTACCTGGAAGTACTGTTGTGCAAAGAAGATAGGTAAGATGGCTGCCAAGTCGATCAGTGAATAAATGTTGAAAAAGAACTTAAGTTTTTTTTCGGCTACCCAAAAACGGAGGAGATATTCTATAATGAAGACAACAATAATAATCGTTTCTATAAGATTTAATGTTTCCTCCAATCTTTCTGGAATATTATAAGTTTTTATTACAAAGATTACACAGGCCAGGAAAATGAGAGCAATGATCACCAGGTCAAAGGTTTTCCCCATGGGTGTGGTCAAATCATCAAAATAAAAATTAATCCTTTGTTTAAACTTGGATAGCATCTTTATTACCTTATAGTAATGAACCTGTCCTTATGTATTGGGGTTGAGATCGTGACCAGAACTCAGCTAAGATAGAGGCTGTTATAACGCACCAGGTGGCAAATAAAGCACTGGGGAGTGCCGTTTCGGGAGAGAAGTGTTTCAAAGCCAAAACCGTCCCCAACCCCGCGTTTTGCATCCCTACTTGGAAGACGAGTGTTCGGCACCTTTTCTCGTCAAATCTGTAAAGTTTTCCTGCTCCGTAACCCAGTAGTAGCCCGAAAAGATTAAGAGAAAAAACGGCAAAGAAAAGGATCAGTCCAGTTTCTAAGAGCGCTTTCTGATTCAGGGCAACTACCAGTCCACAGATGAATGCAATAAATACTGTAGAGAATGAGGGGAAGATAACTTCAAATTTGCTTACCCAATTTTGAAATACCCGTTTCAGAACAAATCCTGTGATAAGTGGCAGTATGACCATCTTTATTATACTGAAGAACATTGGCCAGAATTCAACTTTGACTGTGGCATGGGCAAAAAGATAGATGAGTGCTGGTGTTAAAACAGGAGCACAAAATGTTGCGGTGCTGGTTAGAGCAATGGAGAAGGCGACATCTACCCGTGCCAGATAGCAAATGACGTTGCTGGCCATGGCACCAGGTACACTTCCAACCAGAACGAGTGCCAGTGTATAGGTGGGGGAGAAATGAAGGAGTTTGGCGATGAGAAATCCTAGTGCAGGCATAATAACAAATTGTGCAAGCACACCCAAAAACACCATCTGTGGTTTTCGGAACACAGGAATAAATTCGTTCTGGTTAATAACCAGTCCAATGCCGAGCATGGTCAGAGCAAAGGCAAGTTCCATATAAGATTTTAAGGGAATAAAAACGAATGGCCAAAAGTAAGCGATGATTCCACATAAAACTACCCATAACGGCAACAACCGGGTGAACCAATCAAAGATTTTTACTGGTTTCATATTTTTAAAGAAGGTTCTGCATATAGACAAAACACACTACTTAGGAATAGAACTTAGCACCTCTTCTAGAGGAGCTGCCATCTTTGCTAATCTGGTAAGGATATCAGGCCTTTCCTGCTGTATGGTAGGGGCCGCTTGCTGTATAGCCTGGCTGATAAGGTTTAAGGCTTCATAAGGATTAAAGCACGGTGCCAGAGGTTCTTTAATCAGGCCAAACAGATAGTTTAAATCATCTCCAGACAGAATATAAGAAAAGGTAAAATTCTTAACATAATCTTCATGGCTATACTTATCAATGTAGGTTTCTTTCCACCATCTTAGGTAATGAGAGATACCTTTTACTTCTATGCCAACCTTGTTCTCAATGACGGAGGTAGCAACAGCATTACCTGCTCTCCAGCCACTGATCATGGCACCGGTGTTTTCTACCTCTTGAGTTCCTCCTGCATCGCCAACGATCAAAACGTTGTCACTAAAAGGCTCTCTAATGGGAGAGCAAATTGATTCTACAGAGGTGAACTTTCTCAACTTTTCTGAATCTTTAAACCATTTAGAGTAAATTGGATGTTTATTCATGAAATAATCAGACACTTCATCTAATGCAAGATAAGGATCGAGGGTGAGAAAGATAGCATTAATTTCATCTTCATTTATCCAGGGGAAAATTACCATGAATGCAGGGATCTCTTTAACATAATCCGGGCAGGATAGGGCAACTTCAAGCTCAGGAATCTTCGCATTGCGTATATAAAAAGATTGGGATGATATCTTACAGAAAAAATCCCTTGCTTTGTTAAATCCCATCTTCTCAGCTATTAAGGAATTAGTTCCATCTGCAGCAATGACATAGGTTGCCTCAAAACTTTTATCTCCCCCCTTTACCCTCACATTTTCACCGATTCTTGTAACATCAGTAACATTTATCCCAGGGAAAACCTCTACCCCTATTTTATCAATTTCATCAAGGAGACAACGAAAAAAAACTTCTTTATCATGAATCATTGCAATTCGACCATTGTCCCCCAGCTTCTTCAATTCCTTTGCGTCTCCCAGTTTAACTATATGACCATCTGGCGAATAAAAATGCCAGGAATATATATTACTAGAAGGCCCATCGTATTTGAGAGAGAATCTATTAACAGGAAAGCACATACGCTTCCCTTTATTGTTGAAATGAAATATGTCACCAAAATAATATTCATTCATAGAAACCAGGGACTGACCACAGCATCGATGAAGATTGGTAATATCTGTTTTTCTTTCCAGGAGCGCAACTTCCAGCCCGCATTCCCTTGCAGCTTTGGCTGCCGTAAGACCGGCAGGCCCCGCTCCGACAACAATGAGATCATATCTTTTAGTCATTGAAACTCCCTTTCTATTCCACTTATTCTGTTGGAATTATATGAGGTGGATTGGCAACATTATTGGGATCAAGGGTCTTTTTTATTCCAACCAGAATTTTATCATAGTTGTAATATGCTGGTCCAGCCATGGCATGGTAAGGACCTCCCAGGGCAGGTCCTACACCATCATCAGTTTTATTCTCTATATCCCACTTTACAAAAGCCATCATAGCCTGCATCAGACCCTGAGATTGCTCAACGGATTTTTCAAAAGGAAAATCTGTCTCACCTATGCCAAAACGGGAAAATTCATGGGATGCAATCCAGTCAGAGTAGTCGCAATCCAACACCGGCGGGCTATACTTTTTCATAAATGCATGGCCTCGTTTAACCGATTCCATGGCGAATTGCAGGGTATCCGGTCCCACTGAAAAAAGTCCAAACCCTCCTGATGGGAGCATCATCCGGGGACCGCTGGTATCACGAATCCAGTTGTTGGCAGCATAGGGAACCCACTTATCGTAATATTCCCGGGGGATGAGTTTTCCCCCAGATTCCTCAATGATATCTTCAAGAACTCTTTTTTCATATTGAAGCTGTTTTTCTGAGGTGAAACCCCAGAGGCAAATCGATACCATGTTTTTCATATTTTTCTGGAAATAGCCTGATTTCCAGGTTTCCCAGTACTCTTCGCACGACTTTGCCCACCACCAGCAGAGATACGAAGTAGGCCACTTTTCCAGGTTGCCTCCGATTTCACTCTTCCCGATCTCATACATAACTTTTACGCAATCCTTCAGGGTGGGGTATTTAAACAGAACCCATTCAAATTTCTTAAGGGGTAATACCGATTTCTGATTGGGAACCATCCCTTCACAGGGAAAAGTTTTAGGGCCTGGCCAGGGATGGAGTTTAATGGCCATTCGGGTAACTGTTCCAAGCCCTCCCATAGCTCCCAGGTACCCCCTCAGCATCCCGCGAAGATCCGGGCCAGGGCCTTCGCCCCACGACGAACCAGCATTGGGCTGACTTAAAGAACCGATTCTCAACAATTCACCATTGGGGAGAACCCATTCAAAACCCAGGATATTTCGATATCCCATACCGGTCCGGTATCCAATCCCCCAGAATCCCTGAAAGGTATGGCCTGCCAGTTGGGAGGCCTGGCCTCCTGCCTCAGGACATCCGCATACTAAACCGCGTTTCATGGCTTCAGCAGATACCTGGGCATTAGATACATAAGGTTCTATGATGGCATACATATTCTTTTCATCTATTTTGACGATGTGGTTCAGTCGCTTTGGGTCCAGAAGAACTGTAAAAGGACGCGTTGCTTTAGTGGCAACTGACCATAGGTTTGAGCCCACTGGAATACAGTGAAATTTATATCGGTTGGCTAATTTATAGATTGACTGAACTTCCCGGGTGTTTCCTGGCAGAGCCACGAATTCAGGAGGGAAGTGTTCCAGAACTCCGGGTGGAAGCCAATCTCTGGTATAGGCTTCAAGCACAGCTTTATCATCGGAAACATTCTCTACGCCTAAAAGATCTACAAATGCCTGCATGATGGTGTCATGTTTGTCCTGACTCATAGAACTTGCCTCCTGCAAGATGCTTTGCTTTGTGATGTTTATCAATTATGAAGCAAAATAATTGATAATTATATATATTTTAAGACTTATGTAAAGGTAAAATTCTGTTTTGGGATAATAATCAAAACAAAGGGTGCCCTTGAAGAAGAGCACCCTTTATAACAGTGTATCAGCTAATGGAAAAACCCTGGTTATACTTTTAACCCAGAATTTGCAGTAGACATCTACTGCAAATTCTGGGTTTAATAAGATAAGTTGACTCTACGAAACATTCTGGCTGTTTCCAGCTTGTCTGCTACTAGTGACTTTCTGTCTGGGAACTGATTGATAAAATTGGTATAATTAGTCTCTGCCTTATCATAAGCTTGAAGATCCAGATAGCAGTCCCCTGCCATAATGAACACTTTGTCTATCTCCGGATATTGCGGATTCCTCTTCTGGATTTCATCTAAAACTTGAACTGCAGATGTACAATCATTCAATTTCTTATAGCTTAAAGCAAGTTGATAACGGATGATGGATGCATATGCTTCCTTGGGACTCATCGTTAGAGCTATAGAATAGGTAGCTATGGCCTTTTCGAATTCATCTTGTGAGAAATAGAGATTGCCCAGTTCGAAGGTATAGAGCGCGCCTTTTGATGGGATGGAAGGTGCCTGACTCTTTTCTTTCTCTTCCAGCAGTATATTTGCTACTTGACTTAATAAAACCCCTGGTTGTGTTTGATATATCTCTCCACTTGTAATAAGAGAAGGTTTTGCTTTTGCTAGTAGTATCTCCTTTGAGTTAAAGGGGGTTCTTTCTGCCTTTACTATTTCCTTCATCCTGACTGTTTCAGAGGGAGTAAATTGTTGGGTATAGTAAAAGACACTGATAGCTAAAAGCGCTACTATTGCAGTTGCAGTTGAGGGTCTGAAAAGCCATTGGGTCAGCCAGGACCCTCTTTCTTTAAGGGTTTTGTCCTTGTTGTGTGCCAATATTCTTTGATGAACCAGGGGAGGAAGCTCGTGTTTGGTTAGTTGCTGAAAAGAGGTGCGGACAAACTGTAATTGTGACAACTGTTTTGTGCAGTTTTCACAGGTCTTAAAGTGTTCATCCATCTTGCGCCTTAATTCTGGAGAAAGATCGTTGTAAAGGTAATCGACCAGTTTTTCATCACATTCTGGACACTTCACTTTTTTTCACCTCACTTTGAGTTATTCCCTGTAATTTAAGAGTCTTGCGTAAATGTTCCAGTGCATAGCGCATTCTGCTCTTGGCCGTGTTGATGGGGCATCCGATAAGCTCGGAAATTTCCGCAAAGCTTAAATCTAAGTCCTCACGCATGAGGAAGACTTCTCTCTGCTCTTCGGATAGTGTGCTTATTGCCTTTTTCAGAATCTCAGAAATCTCACTTGTGCGAGCGGTTTGTTCGGGGGTTGGATTACTGTTAGCGATGGTTGATTCAATGACCATTTCTTCTTCACTGTCTATAGGCTGAGAGAGGGAAGTTGTCTTGCGATGTTTCATTTTCCTGAAGTGGTCAATGCAGCCATTTCTCGCAATCTGATACAGCCAGGTAGTGAATTTGGCAGTAGGCTTATACCGCTTGCTTGATTTAACGACTTTTAAAAATACGTCCTGAAACAGTTCCTCTGCATAGTTCCCACTTTCTCCGATAAAATGACAAATGAAATTGAAGATACCGCGCTGATGACGCCAATAGAGAACCTCGAAAGCACGCTCGTCTCCTTTCTGATAAAGCAGCATCAGATCCTCATCGCCCTGGTTATTTGATGAATTCCTTTGATCAGCAGTCAAATTATCTAACTCATTGAAGCTAATGATAATAACGATGCAATCTACAAAAAGTTTTATCTTTTTATAAATTGCATAAGAACCTTTTTCTTGATAGTATCACGAATTAAGAATGGTTTCAACCTGAATGGGGAAAACGGAGTGAAAAAAGACAATCTTAAGAAAGGAGCAGGATTTATGGAAGAGCAAAAATCTACTTTTCGTTGGCTGGTTCTCGTTCTACTCTTTCTCAATATTTTTTTTGCTGTCTTATGTATGCAGTGTATCCCGGCGATGTTTACGGAGATTGTAGAGCAGATACCCTTGACCAAGGTACAGATGGGAACAGTTATGGGTGTTCTTACCTTCGCATCCCTCTTCTTTGCCCCTATTGGTGGAGCGGTCAGTGATAAAATTGGTTCCAGGTGGGCACTGGGAGCGTCTGTGCTGATTATAGCAGTTGCGGGGGCACTTCGTGCTTATGTGGAAAGTGCCAATGGTCTTATTGTATGCATGTTTTTCGTTGGTGCTGGAATGGCCGTTATAGGCCCCAATATGCCAAAGGCACTGGGTATGTGGTTCCCCCGGAAGGAGCTCGCTTTAGCCAATGGATTGTGCATCTCTGGCATGGGGATTGGGGGAGCTGTTGCCATGGCGACTGCAGCCAGCCTGATGTCACCTGCTTTCGGTGGCTGGAGAAATACTTTGCTTGTAATTGGAATTGCTGTTCTTGGCATGGGGATACTCTGGATGTTCATATATAGGGATCGAGAGAAAGAAGGGGCAGCTGAGGAGAAAAAGCAGAATATGAAGGAGAATTTCAAAAAAGTTCTTAAGGTAAAAGACCTCTGGTTGCTTTCAGGTTTCTATGGGCTCAATATGGTTGGTATGATGGCGCTCATAACCTTTCTTCCTGTGAGCTTGGAGGAAAGAGGGGTAGAGCGGGCGGGAGAACTTGTTTCCATTATGCTGGGAACCACCGTGATATTTAATATCCTGGGTGGAATACTTTCGGATAAACTTGGCAAGAGAAAGCCCTTCCTCATAATAAGCTCTGTTATTTTTGGACTTGGTATCCTTACGTTAGCTACTCTTAAGGGAATTCCTCTCGTTATTGCGCTAGTGATTACCGGAGCGGCGCTAGGGACTATTGCCCCTATCTTAATGACCATCCCGGTAGAACTTGAAGAGATAGGTCCTGGATTGTCAGCAACCGCTTTTGGGCTTATCTTTATGGTAGGAAATACTGGGGGTGCTTTTGGCCCGATTTTGTCCGGCAAACTGATGGATCTGGCTGGCTCTCACTGGGCAGGATTCATTTTCATGGCTGTGGCTCTTATTGCGGCAGCAGGATTTGCTGTCCCCTTAAGGGAAACAGGAAAAAAATGAGGTTGTAACTAAATAATCTGGTTATCCTGAAATCTCCAGTTGAATACCATGATGAAATTATTAACAATACTGGATTCCCGCTTGCGCGAGAATGACACGTTTTTTCAATCGGTTCCATCCTTGCTTGTCATCCCTGCGAAAGCAGGGATCCAGGAACTAATATACAACTTGAGTATTGTAAATAACCAGACTAAATAGTTACTGCCCAAGAAAACAATCTTCGTTTCCTTTTGTATGCTTACCTTTCCGCAACGTTTAAGCCTGACCCCACCCCCTTCTGTTTTACGTATAAATTCCCCCTAATATTTATAGATTTTTATAAAGTCTTACTAATATATTCCGATATTCTTTGAAGTAGTAGAATATAAAGAATTAAGAAGGATTGTATATAAGTTCTCGGTATGGGGAAGAATTTGGATAGACGCTAATTGGGTCACGTTTAAATATACCATTTTGTTTAACAATACTTAGATTGAGGGTGTTTATGAAAAGGATACAAAACAAGAAGATTCTTATCGTCAACGACGATCCGGTGCAGCTTCGAATGCTGGAAACGCTTCTTGAGAAGGGTGGCCAAG
Organism: uncultured bacterium; assembly: GCA_965363405.1. Taxonomy (GTDB): domain Bacteria; phylum Desulfobacterota; class WTBG01; order WTBG01; family WTBG01; genus WTBG01. The sequence goes on from CBDTTR010000017.1 coordinate 11,727, forward strand.
AAGTTATTACCTGCAGGGGAGGGGAAGAGGCTTTAATAAAGCTGAGAGAGATAAAAACGGTTGACCTGATCATCACCGATCTCTATATGCCTGGAATCGATGGTTGGAAATTATGTCGATTGTTACGTTCTTTGGCGTTCGTTGACTTTAACAAGATACCCATTCTGGTCATGTCAGCTACCTACAGCGGGAGCGATGCGAAAGAAATTACACGGGGACTGGGTGCTAATGGTTTTCTTGCATTGCCTTATAATCTTGAGGACTTACACTGTACCATCAATAATCTATTGTCGGGCAAGGATGATAAGAAAAAAACACGTGTTTTGGTTGTTGAAGATGATGAAGATTTAAGAGAAACCATCCGTGAAGGCTTCACAGAATATGGCTGTTTGGTTTTCGAGGCTTCTGAAGGCAAACAAGCTCTCAGCCTATTTAAAGAGGTGGATCCGGAAATTGTTATCCTTGATTATCATTTGCCTGATCAAGACGGGTCTAAGTTGTTGGAGGAGTTTAAAACGCCGCATGGTCAAGTAGCTATCTTAGCCATTACCGGTGATCCGGATCCTGATTTGGCTGTGAAAGTTACCCAGTTGGGGGCGGATGCGTTTGTGCATAAGCCTTTCAAAATCCGATATCTTATTGATCTATGCGAAAAGATCCGTAGAGAGTGGTCGCTTTTGAGGGTAGAAACGCTTCTGGAAGATCGCACGTTAGAACTGCGGCGCATTCTTGAGACGTCAGTAGATGGGGTTATGATATCCGATTCGTCGGATTGCATTGTCCAGATTAACAATGCCGTGGAGGTCATGCTTGGATACAGAAGGGATGAAATAGTGGGAAAACATATATGGGAATTGATGCCGCAAGACAAGGGATATCATGAGAAAGCTCTGAAGGTGATAAAGGAATTGAAAAAAAAGGAGACGATCCGTGGTGTCGAGCAGGTGTGGAAGAGAAAGGACGGCCGTTTATTGCAAGTTGAAGTAAACCTGTCACTGATAAAAGACATAAAAAGCAACGCGACAGGATCATTGGCATGTATCAGGGATGTGACCGACAAAAGAAAGGCAGAAAAAGAGGTAAAGGAAGCAAAAGTTTTTCTGGAAAAGGTCATTGAAACCATAGGAGATGGGCTTTTAATTTGCGATGAAAAAGGGCAGATACTCTCTGTCAATACGGCTATGGAAAAGATGTACGCTTGCAAAAGAAAAGAAATGATTGGGCAGCACACATCGATGTTTACGCAGAAGGAAGATAAACAATTGAGGGAAACGATCCTTAAACGAACATCTGAACTATTTGAAAAGGGCAATGTTTGCTATGAATCAATTTTCAAAAGGAAAGATGGTGGTGTTTTAGAAGTGGAATGTAATAACGCCATGATCAGGGATGATGATGGCAACGATATAGCAGGTGTATCGATCTTTAGGGATATATCTGAGAGGAAAAAGGCCGCAAAGGAAATCGGAGAAGCCAAGGAATTTTTGGAAAGTGTTATTGAAAACAGTCGGGATGGCATAATCATTTCGGATGCGAAAGGTAATATTCTTTCGGCCAATACGGCTATGGAGGACATGACTGGACTCAAAAAAGAAAGCTTGATTGGGGAACATTCTTCAATGTTTGTAATTGAAGATGAAGCCATGAGAAAAATGATCCTCGAAAAGGTACCCGAACTATTTAAAAAGGGTTTTATTTCCTACGAAGCGATACACAAAAAAAATGATGGGAGTTGGATTGATGTTGAATGCAACAGTTCAGTGATTAAAGACAATAAAGGGAATCCTGTCGCTGGAGTATCCATTATAAGGAATATAACCGCTAGAAAGAAGATGGAAAAACAGCTTCTTCAATCTGAAAAACTAAGTTCACTGGGAGAATTGGCGGGAGGAGTCGCTCATAATTTTAACAACATCCTCGCTATTATCCTCGGTAGAACGCAGCTTTTGAAGAGAATTGTTGAGTTACCGTCCGGAAAGCAGGAAAAAAGAAAATTGATGGATGACCTGAAAAAAAGTTTGGAAATCATAGAAAAAGCTTCCTTCGATGGAGTCGATACCGTGCGCAGGATTCATGAATTCTCACGAAAAAATGATGATGATAAAAATCTTACCGAGGTAGACCTGAATGAGATTATTGAACATACCCTGGAATTTACCAAAGTGAGATGGAAAAATGAAGCTGGGGCGAAGGGAATAAAAATAAATATCCAAAAAGAACTTTCTCTCATTTCTCCCATTGAAGGAAGCGGTTCGGAACTCAGGGAAGTGTTTATCAACATTATGAATAATGCCCTTGATGCCATGCCTAAAGGGGGGCAGATTTCCATAAAGACCTTCGTGGATAATAGCCATGTGGTGGTTTTGGTTAGGGACAGCGGTATTGGTATTCCTAAAGACGTAAGAGATAGAATATTTGATCCTTTTTTTACTACCAAGGGGGTGCAGTCAACTGGGTTGGGTATGAGTGCTTCCTATGGGATCATCCATCGTCACCAAGGTGCGATCACGGTAGACAGCAAAGAAGGTCAGGGAACGACCGTTACCATCAAATTTCCCAAACTTGAAAAGACTGATAACGAAGAAGAGAAGACCGTTCCCGATGGAGAAAACAAAGCCAGCATTTTGGTTGTTGAAGATGAAGAAGGCGTGCGGGAGCTTCTTAAAGATATTTTAACGGATGGTGGTCATCGGGTTGAGGTTGCGCCAAATGGTAAAAAAGGCATAAAGCTCTTTCAGGAAAAGAAGTTTAACCTGGTTTTTACCGATCTGGGAATGCCTGGGATGTCTGGCTGGCAGGTAGCAGAGGAAATAAAGAAGATGAATGGAAAAACAAAAGTAGCCCTGGTTACTGGATGGAAAGTGGATCTGAACAATAACGAGTTGAAAAAGTGCGGAGTAGATTTAGTGATCAATAAACCGTTCCAAATGAATCAAATATTAGGATCAGTTAGAGAGATGATGGAGGACAGTACTCCAATTGCTTAAGCGAAGCTAAAGATTATATTAAAACATTTTTTAATTTTTTTTCGAAGAACTGTAATTGGCATAAGAAAGAAAGGGGAAGTGATGGCAGATCTTGAAGTGATTGTTAAAAAGGCAAAGAATCTACCTGCTCTTCCGCAGGTCACCACGAAATTGCTGGAAGTATTTGATGATTCGAAATCGCAAGCAAAAGATGTGGGTAAAATTATAGAAGGGGATCAATCATTAGCCAGCCAGATTTTGAAACAGGTAAATTCTCCTTTTTATGGATTTTCCGGGCGTATTTCCAGCTTAAAACATGCCGTGGTTATTATGGGTTTCAATGCTGTAAAAAATCTCGCAATGGGTTTTTCTATCGCAAAAATGTCAAGAAATGGGACGGTTGCTGTTTTGGATATGGAAAAGTTTTGGGAGCACTCTCTGGGGGTTGGTGTAGGAGCCAGATCTATCGGGAAGGAGATTGAATATCCTTGTCCAGAAGAGTTACTGGCTGCTGGTCTATTGCATGATATTGGGAAAATAATCCTGTCGGATAGCTTTCCTGAAGAATACAGGAAGGTTTTAGAAAAGGCAGAAGAAAGTGCAGAGGAGATTTATCAATCTGAGAAAAAGGTATTTGGTACTTCCCATGCTGAGGTAGGTGAGTGGTTTACCAGAGAAAACAGGTTCCCTCCCGTTTTGAGAGCTTGTGTTAAAAATCATCATGCACCTTCTGAGCAGAGTTCAGGTGAATCCGTCAAAGCCGTAAAAACGATCTATGTTGCAGATCAATTATGTAGAGTAGAGGGGATCGGATGGTCTGATAAGAATAAAAACCATGAAAAGATGGAAGATGTCTGTAAAGAAATCGGATTAACTGATGAGGCCAGGGAAAAGGTGATAGAAAACTTGCGATCTGAAGTAGATGACGCAAAAGAGTTCTTCGGGATTGATAAAAATAAATAAACATGTGAATTGCTTATTATGCTGTATAAGTTTTAAAAAACAAGGGGTATAGAATGATGTTAGAAAAAGAAGAACATTCAATGGAGAGAGCAGAGTGGGAAATCAACCAACTGGAAAGAAGATTGGAAGAGATAGAAAATTATCTTGAAAACATCATGCAGACATCCAGAGAATGCGTAATAGTAACGGATATTGACGGTAACATTATCCGCATGAACGCTGCCTTAGTGGATATTTTGGGATATCCCATCGAAGAGTTATTAGGTAAACGATTAGCCGATATTACCCAGGTGACACCAGGCAATTATATTTCCACTACGGGAGAGACGGTGGGAATAGATGGCAAGTTTTTAGCAGATTACGAAGAAATACAAACAAGAATATCTCAAGGAGAGAGAAGCCAGTATGAAACCTATATTCTTCAGAAGTGTGGGAAGCTCGTACCGATGGAGATGAGCACAGCCATGGTTTATGATAAATATGAGAAAAAAAATGGAATGGTGAGTGTGGGTTGGGATATCACTGAGCGAAAAAAAATGTTTGAGGCATTGAGGAGAGCAAAGAAAAAGGCGGAGGATGCCACCCGTTCCAAGAGTGAGTTTCTGGCGAACATGAGTCACGAGATCCGTACCCCCATGAATGCAGTAATCGGTTTTACCGATATGCTTTTAGAAACCGAGCTTGATGATGAGCAGATAGATTATGTTCAGACTGTAAAGAGAAGTGGAGAGGCACTTGTCTATCTAATCAATGACATACTTGACATTTCCAAGATAGAAGCTGGGAAGATGACTCTTGAGGAGATTAACTTTGATCCTGAACTTCTGGCTTACGATGTGTGTGATTTAATCAGACCCAAGGTGGATGGGAAACCAGTAGAATTCTTGTGCCACATAGATGACGATATCCCTTCCTATGTAGAGGGAGATCCCGCAAAGTTCCGCCAGGTGCTTGTGAACCTGATAGGCAATGCCACTAAATTTACAAGTCAAGGAGAGATTGAGCTTTCCCTTAAAATTGAAGAAGAAGATGATGATGAGGATAGGATCAAGTTACACGCAAGGGTAAGAGATAGCGGCATTGGTATTCCCAAAGACAAGTTAGAAGGTGTTTTTGAAATGTTTAAACAGGCCGATGGTTCTACTACCCGTGAGTATGGGGGTACAGGTCTTGGTCTCGCCATCTGCAAACGGATATCCAATGCCATGGGTGGAGATGTATGGGCAGAAAGCCCGGC
>CBDTTR010000018.1:0-16601 GCA_965363405.1 uncultured bacterium
TAAGGAGTGCCAGGTGCAAGAAAGCCAGATCTTAAGATGTGGAAACCAGACATTTGACTTTGCTGAGCGAACCTATGTTATGGGTATTTTAAATATAACTCCTGATTCTTTTTCTGACGGTGGCAGGTTCCTGAACCACAGTGAAGCTTTGGATCATGCAAAACAAATGGTTGACGAGGGTGCTGATATTATTGATGTGGGTGGAGAATCAACCCGTCCTGGGGCGCAGCCTGCTTCTTTAGAAGAAGAGCATGGAAGGGTCATACCTTTTATAGAAAAACTTGCTTCGCAGGTTGAGGTGCCTATCTCTATTGATACTACCAAAGCGGAAGTAGCGAAAAATGCTTTGGAGGCAGGGGCAGCAATTATCAATGACATAAGTGCGTTGAGGTTTGATCCTCAAATGGCTTCTCTTGCGTCGGAACAGGGGGTGCCTGTAGTATTGATGCATATGAGGGGAACATCCGAGACTATGCAACGCCATCTGGTTTATGATTCTCTTATTTCTGAAATTTATTCTTTTCTTAAGGAGAGAATAGAATATGCAGAGTCGGTGGGAATAGATCCCCAAAAGATTATCATTGATCCCGGCATTGGTTTTGGTAAATCTGTACCTGATGGTAATCTGAGTATCATAAAAAACCTGTCATCCTTTAAAGATTTAGGCAAGCCCATTCTGGTTGGTACTTCAAGAAAGGCTTTTATAGGGAACGTTCTTAACCTTGGAGTAGAAGAGAGAGAAGAGGGAACTGCAGCAACTATTTCTCTGGCTATTAGTAATGGCGCTCATATAGTTAGGGTTCATGATGTAGGGAAGATGAAAAGAGTGGTTAAGATGGTTGATGCTGTTCTAGCAGCGAATTAAGCGTTTCGGAAATTCTGTAATACATTGATAACATATGCTATTTCCAGATGATAAAAGTTAGAAAGAGGAGATTTTTTTGTTAGAAATATTGAGCAATTTCAGATTGTGGGATGCCATAGATATTCTTATTGTTGCTTTTATCATATATCGCATCATCCTGCTTATTAAGGGTACCCGTGCAGTTCAAATGCTGATAGGTATAGTAGTTGTACTGGGATTGTATATTATATCTCTTAGAGTTGGATTCTTCACGCTCCATTGGATATTGAATAATTTCATTGCTTCAATGGTCCTCGTAATCATCGTTATCTTTCAGGATGATATCAGAAGGGCATTGACTCGAGTGGGGAGAAATCCCTTTATCAGCAGCAGTAGTGATAAACTTGAGAAGGTAGAGATAACTGAGGAAGTTGTAAGAGCCTGTATGACGCTGGCAGAAAAAGGTACAGGTGCACTCATCGTTTTTGAAAGGAAGACGGGTTTAAACAATTACATTGAGAAGGGTATATTAATTGATGGATGTATTCAGACAGAAACCATTGTAAGTGTTTTTCAGACAACATCTCCTCTTCATGATGGAGCTATTATAATTCAGGAAGGGAGGATAGCTGCAGCAGGGTGCCTATTACCTTTGGACACAAATATAGAGATAAGCAGTACGTTTGGCACCCGGCATCGATGCGCATTGAGTCTCAGCAAAGAAACGGATGCTGTTATCGTTATTGTTTCAGAGGAGAGAGGAACTATTTCTCTGGCTTTTGAAGGAACAATGAGGTTAAACTTAAGTGAGCAGGTTTTAAGAGATACACTCTTAAAATTGTTTCCTCCTCATAAAAAATTAATGAAAAGCAGGTAGAAAATAGATGAGTGTGAGATCTCTACTGAAAAATCTTATAATGAAAAATAGTGCCATGAAATTTTTTTCTCTCTTATTGGCAATTTTCCTATGGTTTTTTATAATGGGGGAAAAAAAGGCAGAGTTTTCCTTTAGTGATGTGCCCCTGGTGTTACTCAATAAGCCTTCTGATTTGATTGTTACTGATCAAACTGCAGACAGGATAAATTTAAGGGTGAGTGGTTCAAGAACTGTACTGTCAACATTGTCATCGAGTAACATTAAGGCAACCATTGATCTTGAAGAAGTCAAGCCAGGCACAACCGTGTTTAAAGACTTGATAGAAAAGGTAAAACTTCCCTATGGAACGAAAATTACCAGCATTAGTCCTGCTGAATTCTCGTTGACTTTAGATTCTGTTGTTGTCAATAAAGTTCCTGTACACCTTGATATGAAGGGAAGTCCTCAAGAAGGATATGAGATATCTCACATTTCCATCAAACCAGAATTTGTGGATGTGAGTTTAGCTAAGAGTGAAGCAAAAGAGTTAAAAAAGGTGATGACAGCGCCTCTTGATATTTCAGGGGTAAAGGAGAATGTTGAAGAAGAAATTGCTCTTGTTTTAACTGGTCTTGACCCACCTCGATCAATTAGTGAAAGAAAGGTGGAAGTCTCTATCTTAATTAGTGAAAAGATTGTTGAAAAGACGATGACTAATGTTGCAGTAGAACTAATCAATAGTCAATATAAGACTAAAGTTAATCCCGCTACTTTCCAATTAACGGTAAAAGGCCCGTACCATCTTATTCATGAGTTGTCGGGGAAGAATGTCAGTGCCCGTATTGACTTAAAAGGATTGAAACCAGGGGAATATTCAAAGAAGGCAGAAATAAGACTTCCTGAGAAAGTAAGTTTGGTTGAGGCTAAACCTCTCCGATTCAAAATTGCAGTGAGCAAGAATCCGCTAAAAAGTAAAGGATGAAAATGAGTGAAGGGAGTGGTGGTGTATGGCGGGGCTGATGGTTAATGTTGATCATATTGCAACGATAAGAGAAGCTCGGGGGATTGATGAGCCTGATCCAGTGATAGCAGCTGCACTGGCAGAGTTTGCAGGCTGCGATGGTATTATTGTACATCTGCGTGAGGACAGGAGACATATTCAGGATAGAGATCTTGAGTTATTAAGGAAAACAGTTAAAACAAAACTCAATTTAGAAATGGCATCCGTACCCGAGATGGTAAGAATTGCTCAAAAAATTAAACCTGATATGGCAACTTTAGTGCCAGAAAAGCGCAAGGAACTTACTACCGAAGGAGGGTTAAATGTTATTGCCAATAGACGATCCATAAAGAAGACGGTTAAGGAGTTGCAAAAGGCAGGGATCGTGGTGAGTTTGTTTATTGATCCTAACCCTAAGCAGATAGAGGTATCAAAAGAAGAAATTGATGCAGACTGTATTGAAATCCATACCGGTGCTTTTTCAGAGGCGAAAAGTCTCAGGCAAGAGGAAGTTGAATTGCAAAAAATTATTGATGCTGTTGAAATAGCCTCTCAATTGGGTTTGGGAATCAATGCCGGACATGGGTTGGATTATCATAATATAAAAAAGGTGGTTGCCATTAAAGAGATTGAGGAATTTAGTATCGGTCATAGTATTGTTGCTCGAGCAGTTATGGTAGGTATGGAGAAAGCTGTAAGAGAGATGTTGACATTGATAAAGGGGTAGAAAATAGAGTTGTGGTAGTGCCAATAGTCATAGAAAAGAGGAAGAAAATAGTGATGAAGCAAATTCGAGTGAATATATTGGGGGAATTTAGGAATTAAGGAATTATGTAATTGAGGGGTCAGTGAATAAATGAAGGTTGTTACCGCTGAGATAATGCAAAAATTAGATCGGAGAACCATTGAGGAAGCAAGCATTCCTGGAATAGTGCTGATGGAGAATGCTGGCAGAGGAGCTGTGAGGGAAATACTTGCAAGCTATCCAGAAATCCTTAAGGGAAAGGTAGCTATCCTGGCTGGAAGTGGAAACAATGGTGGTGATGGTTATGTAATTGCACGCTATTTAATGAATAGAGGAGTGAGTGTAAAAATATTTCTGCTGGCGGAGCAAGACAAAGTAAAAGGAGATGCCAGATCGAACCTTGATATCCTGTTGAAAATGAATGTTTCTATAATTGAGGTTAAAGATCTTGATGTGTGGAAAGCAATATTGCCAGAATTGGAAGGATACAGACTGATTGTTGATGCTATATTTGGAACGGGTCTTAGGTCAGAAATAAGAGGTTTGGTGAAAGAAGTGATCAATGATATCAATCGTTTCAATATTCCCAAGGTAGCGGTTGATCTCCCTTCAGGATTAAATGCAAATACGGGAGAAGTACTTGGTGCTTGTGTAAAGGCTGAACTAACTATTACCTTTGCTTTGCCCAAGAGAGGGTTGCTTATCTATCCTGGAGCGGATTTTACTGGCAGGTTGAAGGTAGTTGATATCGGTATCCCTTCCTATCTTTTGGAAAAAGAAAAGATTTTAGATCATCTATTGAGTTTTGAGAGTTTAAATCAGTTTGTCAAGGCAAGAGAACCAAATTCTCACAAAGGTGATTATGGGCATATATTGATCATTGCGGGTTCGCAGGGTAAAACGGGAGCCGCTGCACTGTCTTGTCAGGCTGCAGTCAGGATGGGGGCAGGGTTGGTTACCTTGGGCATTCCTGAAAGCTTGAATAGTATTATGGAGGAGAAACTTACCGAGGTGATGACTGAACCGCTTGCTGAGGAGAAGCCTGGATTTCTTGGTATAAGCAGTTTTGAAAAGATTGAAAGACTGATGGAAGGGAAGAAGGTACTGGCGCTGGGACCGGGAATTTCCAATCATGAAGGTGCGATAAAACTGGTACATAGGATTGTAGAGGAGAGCAACATTCCTCTGGTAATTGATGCTGATGGTGTTAATGCCCTTAGCTTTGACACGGGACCATTGAAAAGAGCAAAGGTTCCCGTGATATTAACTCCTCATCCGGGTGAGATGGCACGTCTTGTCGGTTTGAGTTCGAAGGAGGTTCAAAAAGATAGAATTACCATAGCGAGGGATTTTGCCCAAACGCATGGTTGTTATCTTGTTTTGAAGGGAATGCGTTCCCTAATTGCTGAGCCAGAAGGAAATGTCTTTATTAATCCCACTGGAAATGCAGGGATGGCATCGGGGGGGATGGGAGATGTATTAACGGGAATGATACCTGGTTTTATAGCACAAAGCTATGATATTGCTACCAGCACTAAGCTGGCTGTGTTTATGCATGGCTTGGCAGGAGACATGGTTGCTTTTGAGAAGGGGCCGGTAGGGTTGATTGCCAGTGATTTGGTTAATGAAATACCCAGAGTTCTTAAGGTATTTATGGATGGCAAACTTCCGCCCTCTTTAAATTCAAAAGATCACTATAGTATGAATTGGATTCTTTGATGTTAGAGAATATGATATGGAAACTCAGAAAGCCCAATTGGTTTTATCATCAGAGAGTCCAGAGCAGACCCTGTATTGGGGAAAGTTATTAGGAATGCTTTTAGATGGAGGTGATGTCGTTGCCTTAATAGGTGAATTGGGTGCTGGGAAAACCACCTTGACCCAGGGTATTGCAAATGGTTTAGGAGTTGGCAATGATTATTATGTAACGAGCCCTACTTTTACTATAATTAATGAATACAAGGGGAGAATGCCGGTTTATCATTTGGATTTTTACAGGATTGAATCTCCTTTAGAGATTGATAATCTGGGGCTGGAAGAATATTTGCCAGGCGAGGGAGTTGCGATTGTTGAATGGGCTGAGAAGATAGAAGGGTTTTTACCGAAGGAATATTTAATGATAATATTAGGGTATGCAGATTATAACGTGAGAAAAGTAAACATGAGAGGTATAGGTGAGAGGTATTGTGATATCGTTAGCAGGATAGAGATGGAAATTTATGGAAAAATAGATTGTGAAACTGCATGATGATTGAGAAACAGTGCTTTGGGCTTTAAGTGATTTAAAATTTAGGAATTGAGGTATTGGGGAATTGAGAGATTATAAACAACAAGAGGGTTTAGGGAATTGCTATTTCGAAATTACTGAATTCGCGATCTTAACTAACGTGAGACGTTCTTCAAAATGAGAGGAGGGAAATTTAGGTGGCGTTAATCGTTCAGAAGTATGGAGGAACTTCAGTAGCCACTATAGAAAAAATCAAACATGTGGCGAAGAAGGTGGTTGAAGCAAAAAAGGCAGGCAATGATCTGGTTGTAGTCGTATCAGCGATGGCAGGTGAGACAGATCGCTTAATTGAGCTGGCTCATAAGATTGTTGATAAACCAGATGAGCGAGAATATGATGTGCTGGTTTCCACAGGTGAACAAGTATCCATTGCCCTGCTTTCCATGGCAATACAGGATTTGGGCTTTAGAGCGGTTTCCTTCTTAGGCTTCCAGATTGAGATTATTACGAACGACGATTTTACCAAAGCGCGTATTTTGGATATTGATTCTGAAAAGATTGCAAACGAGTTAAAGCGTGGTAGCATAATTGTCATTGCTGGATTTCAGGGTATTGATAAGCAGGCAAATGTTACTACCTTGGGCAGGGGAGGATCTGACACAACCGCTGTTGCTGTTGCTGCTACTCTCAAAGCGGATGTATGTGAGATCTATACCGATGTGGAGGGCGTGTATACAACGGATCCTAATATATGTCCCAATGCCAGAAAGTTAGAGAGAATATCATATGATGAGATGTTGGAGATGGCAAGTCTGGGTGCCAAAGTCTTACATACGCGTTCTGTAGAATTTGCAAAAAAAAATAATGTTCCTATTCATGTACGTTCTACCTTTTCTCAAAACACAGGAACCTTGGTTACTAGGGAGGATGAAATCATGGAAAGAGTTGTTGTTTCAGGAATTACCTATAATAGGAAAGAGGGTAAGATTACTATTGTAAAGGTACCCGATAAACCTGGGATAGCTTCAAAAATATTCAAGCCGATTTCTGAAGCAAACATCAATGTGGATATGATTTTGCAAAATGTAAGCGAGGATGGATTTGCCGATGTTACCTTTACTGTTGCTGAGTCTGATTGCAAAAAGGCTTTGAGTGTTATCGAAGGTATAGCTGAGGAGATTGGTGCTGCTGATGTTCAGTATGACGAAAATATTGTAAAAGTATCCATTATTGGTGTTGGTATGAGGAGTCATGCAGGAGTTGCTGCCAAGATGTTTACTGTATTGGCTAATGAAGGCATTAATATTATGATGATCAGTACTTCTGAGATTAAAATATCTTGCGTGATTGATGCTAAATATGCAGAGCTGGCGGTAAGGGTGCTCCACGATGCCTTTGAACTGGGTGAAAATGTAGCAAGTGAAGAATAGCGGGATACTGGATAATGATAAAAAATGAAGAATGATCATGCCATTTATTTTAAACATACAGGACTTAAATTAATTAATGACTATGCAGGAAGTAAAGCTTTACGATACAACGTTAAGAGACGGTAGCCAATCTGAAGACATATCTTTTACAGTGGAAGATAAGGTGAGGATTGCGAGGAAGCTTGACGAACTGGGCGTTCACTATATTGAAGGAGGATGGCCAGGCTCTAATCCTAAAGATATAAAATTCTTCAGGGAGATAAGAGGAATCTCACTCAAACAGTCCAAGATAGTTTCTTTTGGTAGCACAGCAAGGGTGGGGACATTGCCTGAGGAAGATAGTAATATAAAATCTCTTATCAATTCTAAAACGAATGTAGTAACTATCTTTGGGAAAAGTTGGGATATCCATGTTAAGTATGCCTTGCGTATCAAGCTCTCAGAAAATATAAAGATTATTTCTGACACCATTAAATATCTTAAAAAGCACATTTCTGAGGTTTTTTTTGATGCTGAACATTTCTTTGATGGTTTTATAGCTGATCGAGAATATGCTTTGCAAACAGTAAGAGAGGCATCTGAGGCTGGTGCTGATTGTATTATTTTGTGTGATACAAATGGGGGTACATTGACACATCATTTAAGTGATATTATCAATGAAGTCAAGAAACACATTACCAGAACTCCACTTGGCATACACACTCATAACGATTCAGAATTGGCTGTGGCCAATAGTATTTTAGCTGTTCAACTGGGAATCAGTCAGGTCCAGGGAACGATTAACGGGATCGGAGAGCGTTGTGGTAATGCTAATTTATGTTCCATTATCCCCAATCTCAAGTTGAAACTTAATTGCAACTGTATCAGTAAAAGGCAGCTTGCAAAACTTCAGGAGGTGTCACGATTCATTTATGAATTGGCTAATCTCCAGCCATTGAAAAACCAGCCTTTTGTGGGTAATAGTGCCTTTGCCCATAAGGGAGGTATACATGTTAGTGCTATTCAGAAAAAACCTGAGACCTATGAGCATATCTCACCTGAACTGGTGGGAAATGTTCAGAGGGTTTTAATATCCGATCTCTCTGGTAAAAGCAGCATTATACAGAAAGCGAAGGAGTTTAAGGTCAATATCTCAAGTAAAGATCCGGTGGTACACGAGATAGTAGAAAAATTAAAAAATTTAGAAAGTCAGGGATTTCAATATGAAGGTGCCGAGGCTTCGTTTGAACTTTTAATGATGGAGGCTTTAGGAACAAAGCGTAAATATTTTGAACTGGTTGGATTCAGAATTATCAATGAGAGAAGGGAAGGAGAACACCCTGTTTGCGAAGCAACAATCATGGTTAGTGTAGGGGGGAGGACGGAACATACTGCTGCGCTTGGAAATGGACCGGTGAATGCACTTGATAATGCCCTGAGGAAATCGCTGGAGAAATTTTACCCACAATTAAAAGAAACTGAACTTATTGATTATAAAGTAAGGGTGCTTTCCACCGGTGAAGGGACAGCATCCAAAGTGCGGGTTCTTGTAGAAACCGGAGACAAGAGGAATAAGTGGGGGACAGTAGGAGTATCAGAGAACATCATAGAGGCAAGCTGGCAGGCGTTAGTTGATAGCATAAACTATAAACTATATAAGGATGAAAGAAAGTAAACCCCTCATTTAAAATTATCCTCACCTGCATATGCCTATCCATGAATGAATTTTATACTGCCATATGTTATGAAAAATTTCACTTTAAGGCAGCAATATGTTCTTCTTATCATCATATTATGCTTGCTTATCGTTTTCTTCTGTAAATACTCTACCTCAAATATCCTCTCTTTAGTAACCATCTCCAAAACAATTGAAGAAGAGAAACCTCTACCCATCGCCATAGAGATAATGGGAGAGGTTGCAAAACCCGGCATCTACTGTTTTGAACATGAGGTAAACATCAGTGAAGTGATAGAGAGGGCAGGGGGACTTAAAGATAATCTGATATTATCGCAAGAGTGCTTTTCGATAGAGCTATCAAACGGTGCTAAAATTACAATTGGAGGAAAATCTTCTCCCTTTGTAATTGAGACAATGGATACTGAAAAACGTCTCCTTTATTTTATACCAATAAATGTTAACACTGCAGGTTTGGATGAGCTGGTGGTTGTACCTCATATAGGTGAAAAAACCGCTAGTGCCATAATTAACTATCGCCGGGAGAATGGTAATTTTTCCAGTCTTGATGAATTAAAGAAGGTGTCTGGAATTGGCCCGTATAACTTCAAGAAGATGAAAGATTATCTAACATTCTAACTTAGAAGTCAGGAAACCACAGAAGACTTTTACTCTTGTACTTAACCCAGAATTTGCAGTAGCCATCTACTACGGCTTGAAAATCCTTGCTGCACCGCTTGTTTCACGATTTTACTCCTCAACATATCTATGGATATGCCTTCGTCGTAAAATCGCTCCAACTGCTCGTTTCGCCACGGTTTTCTGCGCCTCGCTACGATACCTACTGCAAAACCTGGGTTTAAGAAGAGAGGGAAAGGAAATTGTAGGCGTTGCCCCTGAGGATTGTATCCCTAACGTGTTCTGGAATTGCCAGATTAGCAAAATAGTTTGCATAGGAAAAGATTTCTCTTATTGACTCTGAAATAATAGCATCAGATCCCACCATTATTCTATTGAAATGTGTATTAATAAAATTTAGATAGCGTTTGTTATTCTTGCGAAGGAGATCAATGAGAAAGGCCGGGTCGGTATAGGTGTTTTCATATTGCTCTATTATATCCGTAATTCTTCTCAAGCTATATCCCAGATGGGGTATGTTTATCTTCAATTGGGGAAATCTTTGAAGTGCTGAGCGAGTCCAGTCAAAATACTGCGATAGATTTATGTGATACAGAAGTGGAAGGTTTAGCTCATAGGCACAAGCAAAGATTTCTTGCTGAATTCGGCTGTAGTTATCAGTCGATATACCCAGTGCTTGAGGTATACCCTGGACATTTAAAACCCTATCCGATTCAGGTATGAAAGCACCTTTAATTCCCATAAATCCTGATTCTTTGCAGGAGATTATTTTCTCCCTTATTTTTTCTGTTAAGAATCTGACATCGAAAAAAGGAACAATAATTTGTTGAAACTTGTATTTCTTAATCCAATCAATTAGTAAGATTGTCTCATCAAAGTTATCTTTGCAAATAGCGGACTGGATATTATGAGGAGATAAACTGAGTTTAAGTTGATAATCAAAATCATGATAGGGAAGAACAGCTATAATGATTTTTTCAAGACCTTGCTTTGTCAGAGTATCCATGTTAATTTTGAAGCGATTTTCATCAGTTGGTTTAAGGAAACCATGAACGTGGGCATCTATAAACTTTAGTTCTTTCATTATACTAAAATCAAATAGTTGTTAATAGTTTACTGAAAAATTGTATTGAAACAAAAGGTTGACAAAAAAAATGGCACTGTGTAGACTTATGCAAAATAAACATTGAGGTATCGTTAATATTGGTTCTGTGTCAGGCTTCCTGCCGATAGTACATCGTCATGATCCTGGGACTTAGAGAAACTAAAAGCTAAAAAATACATTTAATTCCAAAAAGTAGTATAAATTTTGATACGTATATGAGAGGTATCTATGCCCAGAAAAATAAAGATTAGCAGGAAAAAAATTAATGAACCTGATGAATTTGTATCCACTTCCAGTTTAGTTATTGATTATGTAAGAAACAATTACAGGAATATTATTCCAGTAACGGTTGTAGTACTTGTAATTTCCATTGTAGCATTTGGATGGTTTTACTATAGCAAGGGAAGAGGGAAAGAAGCATCCAGTCTCTTCTATCAGTCAAAGCAGATTTATAACACCAGTCAAAACACACAAAATAATTACCAATCTGTTGAAGAAAAATACCGCTTATCCTTAGGTAAGTTCGAAGATATTAAAAATAATTACTCAGGAACACCATCAGCTATCGAGTCTTCCTTTTACATAGGAGATTGTTACTACCACTTAAGAGAGTATGACAAAGCCATTGATTATTATAATCAGTTCCTCAACAGCTCGAGCAAAGGTGATTATTTAAAATATTTTGCTTTCGAGGGTTTAGGCTACTGTTATGAGGAAAAGAGAGATTACGAGAAGGCATTAGAGAATTTTAAAAATTCAATGGCAGAAGGTGACATTGATATCAAAGAACTTGCATTTATTAATATAGCAAGATGTTATGAAGCTTTAAATGATAGTGCAAATGCCCTTGAGTTTTATAAAAAGTTATCAGATGATCAAAGCAATTCAATCTTTTCAGAATTAGTTCAAGATAAGATTGAAACCCTAAAGAACTGATTAAGGGCTTTCCGTCTCTTGCTCTGCTTGCTCTGTTTTCTCTTCCTTTCTTTCTTTTCGCCTCTTGTTTCTCAAGTTAGCCTTATGTCTTTTCCTCTTGTGTTTGAACTTAGATCTAGCCATTAAATAATCGTTCTCCTATACGGTTTGCAGTGATAATTATTATCCGCCTCATGTTTTTTCTTCAGAAGAATAAAATCCCAGAGACGTTTTGATGATCTTTGAGTAAAGAGATAATTTTAATGTGCTAATATAAAGCATAAAAGATAGCATGTTGTCAATAGCTAATCATCACACTGGATTTAAGACTAAATGCCTGAGAGTGGATTGGTTTGCAGATTCTTCGAAAATGTGATAATATTAAAATTAAATTGATGATAGAAAAGGAGAATGATGAGCGTGTTTAACAAAATACCGGATCCTAAAGAATTGGAAAAAGAGCTTAATGAGTATCTTGCTAAAAAGTATGGGAGTAAGATTAAACTGGCTATGCCTTTGGTAATTCCCCAAAAGGATGAGGGGGTTATTGAAAAGGAGTCTAAGAGGCAGAGGAAATTAAAGAAGATAAGGTTTGATCTGAAACCAGAAGAATTAGAGGCTTATCTCAATGAATTTATAGTTAAGCAGGATGATGCTAAAGAGGTTCTTGCAACCAAGATTTGCACCCATTTTAATAGGATAAAGTACTGGGAAGAGCACAAGGAAAAAGAGAAGTATGATGGAGTTGGCATGATCAAAAGTAATATCATTATGATTGGTCCTACCGGAGTGGGAAAGACCTATCTTATTAAACTCATTGCCAAAAGGATTGGGGTTCCCTTCGTAAAGGGTGATGCTACTAAATTCAGTGAAACGGGGTATGTGGGAGGGGATGTAGAAGACCTGGTGAGGGACCTTGTGCAAGAGACAAATGGAGATATTGAGTTGGCCCAGTGTGGAATCATCTACATCGACGAAATAGATAAGATTGCTTCAGGCAACAATGTTATTGGAATTGATGTTTCACGTACCGGGGTGCAGAGAGGACTTCTTAAGCCAATGGAAGAGACCGAGGTTGATTTAAAAGTTCCTCATGACATTGTTTCTCAGATGGAGGCTATGGAACATTTTCGTAGAACTGGCAAGAAGGAGAAGAGGGCGGTCAATACGAAAAATATCCTGTTCATTGTCAGCGGTGCTTTTAATGCTTTGAGTGAAATTATTAAAAAGAGAGCGAATAGGCAGAGTATCGGTTTTGGAGCAGATTTGAAAAAGAATGATGATGAAACGGATTATTTGAAGATGGTAACCTCTGAGGATTTAATTCAGTATGGGTTTGAATCGGAATTCATTGGTAGATTGCCGGTGCTTACTGTATTTAGTAAGTTGGATGTCAATGATTTGTACCAGATACTGAAGAATCGCAATAGTGGGGTTATTAATGGAAAAAAACGGGATTTTAAAGCTTATGGTATCGACCTCCGTTTTGAAGATGAAGCCCTTTATAAGTTGGCAGAGAGAGCATGCGAACAAAATACCGGAGCCCGTGGATTGGTTAGTGTGATTGAAAAAGTTTTGATGAAGTTTGAGAAAAAGCTTCCATCGACTACCATTAAAAGATTGCTTGTGACTAAAGAAATAGTTGATAATCCCGAAAGAGAAATTAAGTTGCTTTTGAAGGGTGGAGAGGGAAAGGATGAAAAATCACGATACAACAAGGTAATAAGGGAAGAGAAGACGGAGCTAAAGGAATATATTAAGAAACAAAAAAGCAACTTCCCGGAAAAGTTTAGACCCTTATTAAAAGGTACACGCCTACACCTTATTGTTGAGAGAGTCGTTAATACAGGGATCGAACTCAGTGTAGTTCTTGAGGAAATACTTTCAATGGATAAAACTGTGAGGGAGTATGAAAAAACATTTTTTAAAGAAAGTGGGATAAATATTTGCCTTGAAGAACGTGCCGTTGATCAATTATTAAAAATGGCACTAGAAGAAGAGACTCCGATAGACGAGTTGTGTAACGTTATATTTAAAAATTACCAGCAGGGTCTAAAGCTCGTAAAGGAAAAAACTGGCAAGAATGGATTTATGATAACAAATGAGGCAATCAGAAATCCTGAGGGGTTTCTCAACAAACTGATTAAAGAATCGTATGAAAATTGATTGAGAAAATATGACTACGAAAAGAGATTATTACAAAGTATTGGGTCTTAAAAAAGATGCCTCTGGTGAAGAGATAAAAAAGGCATACCGTAAACTGGCTATGAAGTACCATCCTGACAGGAACCAGTCGAATAAAGAGGCTGAGGAGAAGTTTAAAGAGGTTAGTGAGGCTTATGCAGTTTTAAGCGATAAGAAGAAGCGGCAGGAATATGACAGCTTTGGACATACAGGATTTCGGAGACGGTATACCCAAGAAGATATTTTTAAGGGATTTGATGTTAGTGATATGTTTAAGGATGCTGGCTTTGGAACAGAGGATGTCTTTAGTACTCTCTTCGGTGGTAGTAGAAGGACCTCTAAAAAAGAAAGTTTTAAGGACTTTTTCAATGCCTATACACAGTCGGGTTTTAGTGATTCCTATGGAGCAACACAGGGAGTGCATACATCCCCCAGAAAGGGTGCTGATTTAGTATATGATCTCTCTATAACTTTAGAGGAAGTAGCTTCAGGAATTTCTAAACAAATTGCTTTTCGTAAGGAAAATGGGGAGTTAGCAAAGGTAAATGTTAAGATTCCTCCCGGGATAAGTACTGGTAAAAAACTTAGAATTCCTGGGAAAGGGCTGAAAGGTAATGCTGGAGGTCTATATGGAGACTTATATATTAAAATATCTGTGAATGACCATCCTGTTTTCAGGAGAGAAGGGAGTAATCTCCATCTGGATAAAGAAATACAGTTTACTCAAGCAGTACTGGGATCGACCATTGAAGTACCTACCCTCGAGAAGGAGTGCAAAATAAAAGTTCCTTCAGGCACTCAAAGTCATAGTAAAATTAGATTGAAAGGATATGGCCTCCCGCACTTTAAAAATAAGGGAAGGGGCGATCTCTATGTTCGGATTATTGTGAAAATACCAAGAAAACTGGATAAGAAACAACGTGGTTTGTTAGAGGAGCTAGTTAAGGAAGGCATATAATACGATTAATTTTAATAGCTTACTTTTTCAAAAATCCGAATTTGGCTTTTTTGTTCATATATTCTTCAGTGACCTGTTCTCTTGTCTCTAATTGTGGTTGTTCAATCTGTTTTTTAAATCGGTGTATTTGAATACTCAGTTCCTGCAAATTTTTATCTTTTTCCTTGAGTTGAGATTTACTCTCCTCTAATTGATTGTTTAGTTGACTGATGGCTTGATCCTTAGCATTTGATTCATCCATTAGCGTATTAATGGTATTCTCCAGTTCTGCTATCTTATCTTTGTATTTTATGGCTTCTTTATCGTGATGTCTTTTCTGATCGAGATATTTTTGAATAATCGAGAAATCAGCATAGGATTCTTGAGCCATAAGCTTACCTCCAGAAATATTTAATAGTTACTGCAAAAAACAAAACCCACCCTCTTCACTAATACCAAGCTGCTCTCGCATTAAATCAAATTCCCCCTGTCGTAAAGTAGCATTCCTAGCTTCTTCCGAGGTTATCATCTTGTTTGCCAATAAGGCGATGAGGGATTGTTCCAGAGACTGCATGCCGTAGTGAACCACAGATTTTTCAATCTGATCAAGAATGTCTTTGTACTGGCTTTGTGATATCATTTTCTTGATTGTCGGTGTTCCAATGAGGATTTCAATTGCTGGTATTCTTCCATTTCCATTGACACTGTTGATTAATCTTTGAGAGATAGCACCAAGCAATACGTTGGAGAGCTGAATTTTTATTTGGTTTTGCTGATCTTTGGGAAACATGTCTATGATACGTGAAACTGCCTCATAAGTATTATTGGAATGCATGGTGCTGAGAATAAGATGCCCTGTTTCTGCTGCATTCATGGCAATGGAAGTGGTTTCAATATCTCTCATTTCACCGATGAGTATTACGTCAGGATCTTGGCGAAGGGCGTCTTTTAGAGCATGGGAGAAACTTGGAGTATCAATCCCAACTTCCCGCTGAGTGATGAAAGAGTTCTTGTTTCTAAAAAGATATTCAATTGGATCTTCTATAGAGATGATGTGAAGATTTTTAGTTTCATTGATAACTTGTACCATGGCGGCGAGAGTTGAGGATTTGCCAGAACCAGTTGGTCCGGTAACCAGTATCAATCCTTGCGGTTTATTACAAAAAGATTTTATCGACTGAGGTAAGTTTAGTGATTCAACAGTGGGAATGGCAAATGGAATATTTCTAAAGACCAGTGAAGTTGTTCCTCTTTGGCGGAATATACTTACTCTAAATCTACCCAATCCCCGAACAGAATAAGAAGTGTCAGCTGAGTGCTTAACCTGAAACCCCTTTTTTTGGATATTGCTCATGATGGATTGGGCAATAGTGTCGATTTCTTCAATTGATAAGGGTGGATCATCAGTGCGTAATAGCTTCCCCTCAATACGCAATATGGGTGGGCACATTGCATGAAGATGCATATCGGAAGCACCTTGATCTTTCATGGATTGTAATAGTTGAATTAAATCCATATTCGCTATTGATTAAATGATAAGATTGATGAGTTTAAGTATCTCAAATAAAGTTGTTGAGAGTAAGGTTTTATTACTTAGTAAGGAGCACAAATTGTCTGTGAAAATTTCAGCTGTTATTTATGCTAATAGTATCGGTGATTATTATTAATAACTTTAGAGGAAAGCTGTGCTTTGATATCAGAGATAATGTGATGCTATGAGGGCTGAAGAGATTAGTTGATGACCAGACATATTCTTCCTAATAAGATTGCAAAATATTGGGAAGAGAGAATTAGTGATGTTGTATTATAAGTGTCTTGTTTAATGCGGAATATTCTAATGTGTGTTGCAAATGAACTATTTTTTCAAAGTGTTTTAATAAATTGCACTAAATTTAAGAAAATTAAAGTATTATCGGCTAAATGTCGATACAGCGTATGATATTTCATATTTTTTTATGGTCAAAACATATTTTGTGATAGAGAGCGTATGAAAATTTATTTTCAGATGAGTTTTAAACCCAGATTTTGCAGTAGGTATCGTAGCGAGGCGCAGAAAACCGTAGCG
>CBDTTR010000019.1:0-16275 GCA_965363405.1 uncultured bacterium
GCCTTTCACGCCGGCGGCAGGGGTTCAAATCCCCTTGGGGACGCCAGTAAAATTCAAAGAGTTAGCTGATATGAGCTAACTCTTTTTTTGCCCATCCTTCCTTTAGGCACTTTCACAACCACACCTCTACTACTCTTAATTTTGGACAAGCTGTTTTATATCAGAATTACAATGGTTATTAAACAACTGTCATATCTTCTGCAATATATGTGTTCATCTGACACATTCTCCCTGCCTACTCAAATAATAATTCAATGAAATCTGATAGTTATGTTTTGGTACGGTATATGCTGTCAACCGTAGTTGAGCATTTTCGTCATCCCATAAACTGGACAAGGAGGATAGTTATGTATTACAAACTGATTGATGCAACTGGTCATGATACCGGCATCGTACAGGTAAATCTTGAAACAGAGGAGTTTGAAAAACTTGCAAAAGAATACAGAAACACAACTGGTAACCAACTTACCACTTCAGGCATCTATCAATTTCTCACCAAGAAAGGTTATGCCGTTGTTACAGTAAACCCAATTGAAATCCCTGCAAGCATTTAACCATAAGCAAAATAAACACGTAAGTGAATATCATTGCCTTTTGCATCCCCGTGTGTAGTAGCACGGGGTTTTTTAATGCATACTTCTCAAGCTGGATCGAGTGGGAAAATGAAATGGAAAAAAGACAGAGCAGTTAGACGTGTTTGTGGGGTTTAAATCAATTGAAGAAAATAATTAAATCATAATTTAAATTACTTTGGAGGGGGGGGAGGGACGAGAGCTCTTCCTCACCTGCCGCATTGGGGACATACTCCCCATCTTTTTTGTTCGCTCCTCTAAGGGGTTATCAATAAAGTGAATTAATGTAATCCATGTACTCTCATCCAATATCTCATTCAATTCAATGCCACCAACAAAATCATTTTCCTCTTCTTCAATCCACCTTAATACTCCCTTGACAATAATATTTTCAGATTCTTTAGAAGTAAATATCTTTAACTGAATAGTTGAACCAACCTTGTTTTTCTCACTTGTGTAAAATTTTAGCCCCATTCCTTTACGACTGATTTTAAATACAGTGCATTCTTCCCAATCTCTATTTTTCTCTTTCAAAAAATATTGGGCCTTCATGTGTGTATCAAATCTAACAAAGCTTCTTGTGTTTCTCATAAGTCGCTGCCTTTCTTGTTTTAAACATGGATATTATTCAAGCATATACCGATTGATCCCCCAAATTATTCCCTGTGATTTGCTTCAATGAAAAGTAAGTTTCGATATCGTAAAACCTGCAACATGTGATATCTCCAAGTGGTCAAAAACCATCCCCTCCAGTTCTGAGGCTAAACATGACTGTATAAATAACACCTTCACACCTTCTTCACTTTCTACCACTCGATCCCCTTCTCTTTCATTGTCAAGAGAAAGTAAAAAATCGTTTTGCATTGATAGAAACGGAGTAATCCTAAAAGCCTCCCCTGCATCTGCTGCCAGTTCATGCAAGGCTTCCTTAAGTTTTTCCTTTGCCTTAGCAGTTACTACAAACATATTCCCTCAATCTGCTGGAAATTTATAAACACACCTGAGTTAACAATCTATCTTTTGTGTCATCCCATTAAAGCAAATCTCACACAAACTCAAGAGAAAAATTGTAAGTCGGTTCTTTTATGTTTTGAAAAAGGGAATGATGTTTAACACCACTCCCATAAAAGGAGATTATTTGAAAGGAGGAGAAAACCAGCTATTGATTTAAAGGGAGCAAAAAATATGCCAGATATTATTTAGTTGATTTTTAAATATTTTTTCCTCAGAATTCTAAAACAGTATGAATTTTAATACACGACGCGTAAAAAATCATATTTGATTGGTTGCTTTTATTATGAACTTTAGCACCATTAGAATATAGCTTCATCCAAAACTCATTTTTTGTGGGCTATTGTTTTTCTTGTTTCTTTTCTGAATACATCCCGACACAATCCTAATTTACCCTGGCCGATCTATCTTCATCTAAACCATCACGGTGAACCAGAAACCATTCAATCCCACCAATAAAATCATTTTCCTTTTGATTAATCCGCTTCAATATTCCTTTGACATTAATGGTCTCTAATTCTGTCGGAATAGATATCTCTAAATGAAGTGTTGCACCCACACCAATTTTTTCATTTGTAAGAAATCTTATGCCCATGCCTTTGCGACTAATGTCAATTACAGTGCATTCTTCCCAGCCTCTGTTTTTCTCCTGCAAAAAGTATTGAGCCTTCATGTGTGTGCCAAATCGACTGAATTTCCTTCTATTATCCAATTTGCTCACCTCCTTACGGCTTAATTAAGTTTGCTATTAATCTCATATTATACTTAGACCGGGTATATTATTATTTAAAAAAATACTATTTGCTCTTTGCCTGTAATTCTTATCTCCTCACAATGATCACTTTCACTACACCATATTGACATTTTGTTGCAATCCACCACAACATATTGAATATTAAACAGAAAAGTAACTTATGTCAAGCAATTTTTTCAATTTTGCTAAATCATTTTCCCTTTGACATTAACTTTGTTCTGAACTATTCAGTTTTATTATATCCTACTGCAAAACAGCCCAGACAACCAAGATTGATATTTTATCATCGAGCTATTTCAAAACATCACTTATACGAAGAGGTACACTGTAATGAAAAAGGTATTCGGAAGGACAGGAAGAATTCTCAGAGTGAACTTAAATGACGGTTCTCTATTTGACATTTCAACTCTTGAACATGTCCACCGCTTCATAGGAGGACGAGGTATTGCCAGCCGTATTTACTGGGATGAAATGAATACTTCTACTGGTGCTTTTGATGCTGACAACCACCTTTTCTTTATGAACGGTCCTCTCTGTGGGACACAGGCCCCTGCTGCCTCCCGATGGATTGTTTTGGGAAAATCTCCTATGGCTATACCTGAGCAATATGCCTTTGGTAATCTGGGAGGGCATCTCGGAGCCGCTCTTAAATGGGTTGGACTTGACGGATTAGATATTACAGGGGCTTCCCCAAAACCTGTCATTATAGTGATCGAGAGTGATGGGAAATGTTTTGTTAAAGACGCCTCCCATCTTTGGGGCAAAAATACATTTGAGACCATTATGGCTCTTGAAAAAAGCTTTGGGGATAAAGCCCGTATAGCTACTATTGGCAGAGCTGGAGAGATGCGAACAAGGTTTGCAAACATTATAGGTTCTGGAGGTGTTTCTGCCACGAAGGGATTTGGTGCAGTAATGGGTTCAAAAAATCTTAAAGCTGTTGTTGTAATGGGTAATAAAGTAGAATGCCCTGTTGCAAAACCAGAATCCTTTAAAAAAATAAAACAAGAAATTAGTGCCCTTTGGAAAGGTGAGACCTCTGGCCGTTACTGGAATGAGCTTGTAATCGAGGGCACTGAAAAAATAAAAAATGCTTATTGTTATGGTTGTCCGGGAATTTGTCGGCGTGGCATATACCAGAATAAAAAGGGAATACAAGGTTATAGGAAAACCTGTGTTTCTGCCTATTTTTATTCAAAACAGGAGATGGACAAAACCGGCAAAATGGCGGACGCAACATTTTATGCCACTCAGTTGGCAAACAAACATGGGCTTTGCGTATTGGAACTTCGTTTTCTGGTTACGTGGCTTCCGGAAGCACTTAAGAGAGGGTTTATAGATGCAAAGGAAACTGGATTAAATCCTGATGAGGTGGGAACATCCGAGTGGATTGAAACACTGGTTAACCTTATCATCAACCGGAAGGGGGTAGGAGATTTGCTGGCAGAAGGGAGCCGTCGCTCAACCCGTGAACTGGGCGCAGAGGACTTGATAGAGGGATTGGTAACAAAAACAGGATTTGATGCTGATTATTACACCCCGCGTTTGTTTATCACAAATGCCCCTATTTATGCAACAGAACCTGCATATCCAATAACCCAGTTGCACAGAGTGAGTTTCCCCATGGTTAAGTGGATGGTCTGGATGGGTACCGAAGGCATGATGGGATTTTTAACGACTGAAAAACTTCGCCTTTTAGCCAAGGCATTCTGGGGTGATGAAAAAGCCGCCGAATTTGATTCACCCGATAAAAAAGGAGAGGCAGCAGTTATAATACAAAATCGGTCTTATGCAATGGAAAATTTTATTCTCTGTGATTGGTTTTGGCCAATCGATTTTTCCGGGAATGTTGAAACAGGAGTTGGTGATCCATCATTAGAGGCAAGGCTTTTTTCTTCTGTTACCGGTGAGGATATGGACGAGGATGAATTTCTCCGTTCGGGTGAGCGGTGTGCAAATTTGTGCAGAGCTATATATCTGCGTGAGGGAAGACGTGGCCGGATTGATGATATTTTGGAAGAATTTAATTTTACGCACCCACTTAAGATGCAAGACCCTCCTGTTGGATTGTTTAATCCTGAACTCATGATGCCAGGGAAAAACGGTAATCTTTTCTCATGTAAAGGATCAACGGTCGAGAAGGATGTTTTTAAAAAAATCATGGATGATTATTATAAAGCAAGGGGTTGGGATTTAGAAACCGGGCTGTTTACCAGAAATGGACTTCAAGATCTGGATTTGGCGGATATTATTCCAGAGTTAGAGGAGAAAGGATTTTTAGTTCCAACAAAATAAAAAGAAAATATGCAACTGACCTCCGCCCCCAATAGGCACTACTTTAGGGTCTGACCAAGCCAACTCTTTGATACAACATAAGAAGTATTGAATAAACTGGGATTTTTTAGCCTTAAAAACTCTGACTATTGCGGTATGAATAAAAAATATGTTAGTCTTATCGAAAGGGTAAAATTCACCTGAGAGGTATTTATCATAAGATTTGTTATTGTTTGCTCACTATTATTGATATTGATAAGCTGTATACAGTCAGAAGATGAACTGAACTCAAGTTGTTTTAACTGGCCTGACCAGGAGTTCTCGTCTACCAACCATGCCAGCTTGACTGTAGCACTCAAGAAGGGTGATCCAGCTATTGACTTTACCTTGAAGGATACCGACGGCCAGAGTTACACTCTATCTTCCCTTCTGGCTACGAAGCCAGTACTGTTGGTCTTCGGCTCCTTCACCTGACCTCCGTATAGGGGCAGCGTGCCTGCTCTTAATGAGCTTGCAACCAAACAATATAATGACACAAGAACCTATGATGATCTTGTCCACTTTGTCCACTTATATGTCATAGAACCACATCCTGAAAGTCCAGATGTGAGTCCATACAGAGGTAGTGTGTGGGAGGGTTCATTCAGTACAAAAGGCCAGGCGTTTACTTATGAAGAACGAGTTGCTGCTGCTCAGGACATGCTACCATTAATAGAAGGGAATCAACTGATTTTGGTTGACGATCTTGTTCCAGGTAAACTCAACAACCCGGTCTGGTGTACTTATGGCCCTTGTCCTAATTGTGCTTACCTTATTAATCAAGATGGGATAATCGATACTACCCAAACCTGGTTTAATGCTGGGGATATGGAAAAAGTGATTGATGGTCTTCTTGTGGGGTACTAGTGCTTCGCATCATAATAAAGTTACGTATCCTTCATTTATCAACATCAACTCTGCTTAAGAGAACTCCCCAGCTTTTTACCAGCCTCTTCTGCACGCTTCATAACCTCGGGCATATCATCGACATCATTCATGCCAATGACTTCAGCCATTTTTTCTACAAGGTTCAATCTGTGTGATTCTCCCATGCAAAATGTGAGCGCTTCTAAAGCCTTCTCATGACCCGCTCCGGCAACAGTTGTTACAACCACGCCAGGTTTTCCCGCAAGTGGTCTCTGTCCCATAAAAGGCATATCGGGGTCATATACAGGACCGATGCCTCGATAATAAAGTGCCAGGCTTCTGTCTATAAAACATTTAACAGCCCCAGAGATGTTCATGTAGTAAGTCGGTGAACCAAGGACAATTGCATCTGCATCTATCAATTTCTCATAGAGATTCTGCATATCATCCTCAATGGGACACGCTCCTTCATTCATCATGCATTCGGAACATCCGGTACAGGGCTTTACCTCAAGTTTGCCCAGCTCGACAATTTCATAATCGCATCCGGATGATTCAGCAATTTTTTTTACCAGTTTATTGGTATTGCTTTCTTCCCTCAAACCTCCGCAAATAGCTAAAATTTTCATCACCCATCCTCCTCTTTCAATAAAGTTGTTAATCGTTCTTTCATAAACGCTTGCTTTTCAAACAAGCATTTCACTCATTTTTAAGAAGGCCCAGTTTATCCATTTCATTGCATACAAAAGTTAAGCCCAGCTTTTTCATATGTTCTTTTTTCTGAAGGCCTGTCGAAACATCCCACCCCCTTAAGCTGTAGTATTCGTCTTTCATACGTTCAAAATCGTTACGGTCCATCGCCTTTCCCTTGCGGGTGATGATTTCAGCTCCATCCCCCGGAAACTCCAGATCGGGATTAAACAAACCTACCATCCCCTCTTCGGTCTCTATGGGTTCTGTAAAATTGAATTCTCCTATGGTATCATCCTTTCTTCCCGCTCTTCCCTCACGTCCCAGAATCGCCCTCTGGAGGTTGAAAGACCGTTCTCCCATCTGGTAGTAATCATCCTCACTCATCTCTTTTCCCGTAACCGCACCAAATAGTTGCGGAACAAGTGTGGGATCACCCATATGGTCTTCACGCTGGTCTGTATCCAGCAGGGGGTAGAAGCGGTCGCAGGCCACCATGCTTTCCTTGGCGTGCTGGCGGTTCTGTATCATAAAGGCTGCTTTGGGTTTCCCCTCGCAGGTGGTAAAATCGACTGCTTTTTCGTCTCCCCATGCTCGCCTGGCAATCTTCCTCAAATCATCCGTGGTAAGCGAAGACATGCCTCCATCCGTCGTGTACCAAAGCATCCATTTGAGCACCGTGAAACTGAATTCATGAAGTTGGATAATGGGATTTCTCGTCTCAGTCGCATAAAAAAGCGCGTTGGTCAAAAACACTCTACCTCCATATGAATCGTTTACGTATCCCGATGGAGTAATGTGCCTCAAGGCAATTTCCTCTGCTGCTTTGCCTTTTTCAATCGAGGCCCTGCGAGTCCCCTGGGCGAGCAGTTCACCAAACCCCTCTTTTTTAACAATCCGGTCAACCAGAGCTTCGATAAACTCAAGGCTTCCAATTTTAGAGAGGGGAAGGCCGGTTTCATCTTCTGTCAACACTCCCTGTTTAAAGCACTCATAAAGCCAGTAAATAATATTGCTGATCTCTCCCGTGCACAGACCGAAGCGGTCACACAACGAAGTTGCCAGGAAAGGGGTTTCCGTTGCTTCACCATGGTAAAGCTGATCCCACGGCGTATAGACAAAGGCAGATGCACATGTTTTGCGTATCTCCTCCCTCCCTGACGTATGCTTAAAGAATGCTCTCGAACATCCGCCCGGGCAGGCATAACAGGGTGTATCTTTTCCCTTATCGATTCCCTGGATCATGGGTTCGGTTAGATACAAACTTTCATTTTGTCCCTTTCTCAAGAAGCGAATCTGCTTGTTAACCTCACTGATTTTATCAGGGTGAGCGACAGGCACTTTGTTGCCACCTTTTATTACAATGGCCTTTATGTTCTTTGATCCTATAACAGCACCCATTCCATTGGATAGTGTCCCTCCTTGTTCAGTCCTTGCTATGGCAAAGCGGACCAGTTTCTCTCCTGCTGGGCCTATACATACAATACGGGCATCACTGCCGTGCTGTTTCTTCAGTTTATCGATGGTCTCCTCTGTTTCGAGTGCACGCAGCCCTCCCGCATCTTTCAGTTCTGCCTTTTCATTTTCTATTAGAATGTAGGAAAGGGATTTCGCTTTGCCCCGGATGATGAGTCCATCAAATCCGGACCGCTTTAAAGCGGCTCCGAAAAATCCACCACCGTTTCCAAACCCATATTGATCAGGGAAGGAATGTGGTGACTTGGCGCTGATAACCCACCTGGAACATCCGATTGCCTGTGTCCCGGTAAGAGGGCCGGGCAGAAGCATCAGGAGATTGTCAGGATCCAGAGCCTGTGTGGTTTTGGGAACCTCATCCCAGTATATTCGTGAAGCCAGAAGCCTGCCCCCGATAAAATTATCGGAATAATCCATGCTCGGTGTCTTATGAAACTCTCCTGAGGGGAGTTCCATTCTTAATAATGAACCTGTCCATCCATATGTTTTTCCCATAGCAACCTCCTTTTCGGATAAAGATAATTAATTAAAATCCCATAATCAGATCCCCAGTGAATCAGTTATGCTGCTCTTTTGCATAAATAGTCCTGTCAAGGTTTGCAACCAGTCCGGGAACCAGTCTATAGGGGAAGCAAACCACGAACTCCTCATCTTTTAATCTCATAAACGTCCTGCCCCCGTGATCTCCGATGGCAAAGACAGGCTTATTCTCCACGTAAGGAAAAGGAATCGACATCAGACAGGCAGACTTTCCCGCATATCCAGAGATGACTTCTCCCGTATCAAAGGCAAACGCGGTGGAAATCATGCACATCTGGTGCCCGTTTACTGGAAAGATAATCAGATCGGGCATGCTCATCTCTTCAAGGGAACCAATAATCACCCCGCCCGATACCTTTGGATAACGGGGGAAAATGGATCGCCCCGTTGCCATCACTTCTTTAGCAGCGTAGAGATTACCCTCACCGATAACCTGGGCATTTAATGCGGCTTCAAACTCTTCCTTTGTAGACTTTATTCCTCCGATCCCGATGTTTGCACAGCCGCCACAGCTACTGGCTCTGGCCGTAAAGAACACAGGGCTACCGCTTCCATCAAACACATCTCCGCAAATACCACACCAGAAGTGGGGCCCTTCCTCTGCGGGTATCCCTTCAGGTGGGTCATTCGCATACTTCATAGCGGCAATGCCCTTCTTTAAAGAAAGTTTTTCTTTCAAGTCATAATGCAACTTTTTGTTGTTGAGCTCAGCCTTTCTTTTTCCTTTTCCGATCGCTCCCATCGAGCAGTAGTGAATGCAGGTTCCACAGTCTGAACACATACTGGTAATAAAGATTTCATTGCCTCTTCGCACAATTGCCCGGTTCGGACAATTGCCAATACAGGAGCCGCATGCCACGCATAGATTTTGATCAATAATAAAAGCCATTGTACCTCCTCTTGTGAAATGGGGAAAAACTAAATTGCTTTTCCTTTAAGTGGCTCAACCAGGTCTGAAAGATTGAGCGCAACCAACGTTTCCTTTTTAAGCAAGCCTGTTGAAACATCCCAGCCTCGAAGCTTGTAGTATTCCTGTCTCATCTGTTCAAATTCATCTCTCTTGAGTGCTTTCCCCAAACGAGAAAGGACTTGATTGCCGGATCCCGGGAGATAGAGGTCCGGATTAAACATGACAAATGCATCGTAACCCGGTTCAACCCGCTCTGCAAATTGACTGTCAGGCAAATAGTCATCTTCTCTGCCGTTTCTGCCTTCACGCAGGAGGATTGCCCGGTAAAGATTGAAAATTCTCTCCCCTGCACCATTCAACTCTTTCTCATCCATCTCTTTTCCGGTAACAGCAGTGAAAAGACGACTCTCCAGTGTTGGATCACCAACATGGTCTTCAGAACTTGCATCATCAAAGATG
This sequence comes from uncultured bacterium, assembly GCA_965363405.1. GTDB lineage: Bacteria > Desulfobacterota > WTBG01 > WTBG01 > WTBG01 > WTBG01. Next base: position 9,593 of record CBDTTR010000019.1, read on the forward strand.
GGAAAGGCAAAGTCACAGAGAATGAGGGAGTCCTTGGCATGCTGGCGATTTTGTATGTTAACGGCTGCAATGGGTTTTCCTGTATGGGTTGAGAAGTCAACGGCTTCTTCACCACCCCAGAATCGCTTTGCTATTTTCCTGATGACATCGGTTGACACATAAGAAAACGTTCCCTGGGTTGTGTACCACAATGCCCATTTCGTCAACGGTCCACAAATTTCGTGAAGTTCTGTAATGGAGGGTCTTGGTTCAGTGGCGTATATGAGGGCAGCGGTTGAAAATACTTTCGGTCCATAGGCAATGCCTCGTCCCGTCTGGGTAAAATGATCAAGGGCCAATTCTTTAGCACCTTTGCCAATCGTATCCGCTGCTCTCATCACACCTTCAGCGAGAACATTGCCAAACCCTTCTCGTGTGGAAATCTTTTTGATGAAGGCCTCAACGAATTCTACCGTTCCTGCTTTGTTCATGGGGAGTTCCGTTTCTTTCTCCGAGATAATACCGTTTTCAAGGCACCTTTCTAACCAGATAAGGATACCCGGAAGTTCCATTGAACACAGAGAATATTCATTAGCCAGCGAAGTAGCAAGAAAGGTTGCCTTCGTAAGATCGCCGTGGCGTTTTTTATCCCATAGAGAATAGAAAAAAGAGGCCTGGCATTTCCGTATTCCCTCTTCCCCAGAAGCAGCCCTGTAAAGTGATCGCCAGCATCCTTGCGGACATCCGTGGCAATGCACCTGCTTTACAATATCGGTCTCAGGGAGAGGAGGAGCTGTTCCATAGAGATTAAAGTAACCCTCTCCGGTCATTTTTTTGATTTTCTGTCTGATCTCATTGATGGTATCTGGATGTGCTACGGGAATTGACCCTGTACCACTTACGGCTATGGCTTTTAGATTTTTTGAACCCATTACCGAACCGAATCCCATGGAACCACTGCCTCCCGCATCTGTGGCAACGGTCGCGAAACGAACCGCGTTCTCTCCCCCTATCCCTGTCGTGAGTATCTTTACCTGCTTCCCCATGTCGCTTCGTATCACTTCCATTGTCTTCCGCGTTGGCAAACCCCATAAATGACTGGCGTCTTTTATTTCAACTTTTTCGTTATTCATACTGAGATACACTCTACCACTGGCTATCCCTTGAATAATCAGCCCATCATATCCTGCCTTCTTCAATTCCGCACCGAAAAAACCACCAAGATTTGTGCTGGCAAAGTTTTCCGGATACAACGAGGGGGATTTTCCGCACATAAGCCAGCGCGAAGCACTCGGAGCAGAAGTAGCGGCGAGCGGTCCCGTCATCACAATCAGTGGAGCATCCGGATGAAACGCATCTCTTTGAGTTGATAACGTATCCCAATAAACTTTTTCTCCTATCCCTTTGCCGCCTATGAACCGATCCGCGTACTCAAGTGTGTTCCGTTCAGTCATTGCTCGTTCTGTCAGGTCGACATGTAACAATTTCCCTGTCCATCCATAGAGTGTTTTCATATTATTGCTCGTATCGAAAACTTGTTTTTGGCTTATTTTCTTTTGTGTTAATAAAATTCAATGACACGCATTATTTGATATGGTTTCTATAACACAGAAACCATTGGGGGTAAATATTTTAAATTGTTCGATACGTTATCAAAAGATTTACCGGTGAGTCCCTGCTTCGGCATATCGCGGCATCGGTCATTAGCAAATGACCGGGAATTTCTTAAATCTTCCTGCCATTTCGCCAGGTTTATCGCTCGCTTTTTGCCAACATGTGGTGTAACATGCATTCGGTATATGAAAGCCCGAACCCATTCATGCTACAAAGAGGTACACTGATGGATATGGGAACATACTATAGCCAGCTTAGAGAAACTGCACTCGCTGGATTTAAACGGTTCAACCAGACCAGCCAAGTAGAAGATAAAAGCGTAAACTTTTCAGTGGGACGTGTTGATTCATCCGTAGTAAGAGGGGATATCCTGGAAAAAGCAGCTACTGCCCGGATAAGGCTCAAAACAAAAAATCCGGAGACTGGTGAAGATACCCGGTTTGATATCTTTCAGATCAAAATCTATCCCGCTAATCCGAAAATCCCCATACTCCTATTTAATATGGAGAATCGCAAAGCAAACGAAGACAGGTTTGGAGGGTTTCTGGATGTAGCTCCTGTAGCTACGAGCAAAGAAGACCTCCATTTCCTACAAGACGGAATAAAGAAGACTACTGAGCAACACAAAGAAGACTATGAGGGCTTAAGGAAGAAGATCGTGGATATTTACAAAAGGGATCATTGGGATAGTGCAGTTAATGCCGGGATAGGGATACGACTGGAGTTAACAGAAGAGCAATTTGATTTCGTCAAGGAGGCAGGATTCAAGTGGGTTGAAATGTATTTCGAAATCGTGGAGAAGCGAGCGAATGAACCCTATCATAAAGAGGAAGAATCTCTGATGAATACTGTCCGGTCACGCATATTGGAGTTCTACATGCTAGAAGATATGTCCTTTCGGGTCATCCAAAAACTGGGTGTACCTCTTGAGGCTATGGCACGGATTCACTTTGCCCCTGCCATAAAATACTGACATCGGCTGTAACATTTTTTCACGATTATCTATCATTCCCCTTTTCTTGCCTTTTCAATTTCCTCAACCAGACGTACTCCCATGCTGTATGTTTCATCCATTTTCTCTTTATACCTCTTTTCGTCAACATTGTGAATCAAACCCACGTAGAGCTGATCCACAACATCAATCTCTTCAATCATAAAGTGACCCGACATCACCTCAAAGCAGGGCTCGGCAATAGACGCATATTCATCCCCTGCACTTCCGGTGGTAATCAATGATGCCTTCTTTTTAAAATTCTGCTTTACCCGTGCATCAGGAACTCCACGACTCCCCTTGACCTTGAAGTACATCGGGAAGCGTCGTTCAATAAATGCTTTCATTACCGCGGGAACAGTAAAATCGTAAACCGGCGACGTCATCATATAACCATCTGCCTCAAGATATTCCGCGAGAATACCGGCCATGTCGTCCCTCAAAGGACATTTCCCGATAGGAAGCTCATGATTTTTGTGAACACACTTATAGCAGCCACGACAATATTTGATATGATACTTTGCAAGGTTAAACTGTTTAACCTCCGCACCTCTGCTCGCCGCACCGCTTAAAGCACTCTCTGTAAATTGAGCACAGAGCCCCTTGGTACGTGGACTTCCCATAAATCCCAATATCCTCATTGTTTGGTACTCCTTTTGAAAATGAACTGAAATCTGGGGACAGTATACACAATTACAGAATGGATTCAAGGATATAAAGGGGAGGGTGAAGCAAAATGAGTTTACTCTCTTACTTTAGCTTCTCCCTTAGAGCTTCCTTGATCTTGCCCCCAAGCCCACTTGCTTCATCCATGATGTTATCAAGTTCCCTGACGTCGTTCATCCCCACAACTGCCCCAAGTTTTCCAACAAGATTCATTTCACCGTAATTGACGAACCGTTCCATTGTTTCAAGTACGCGTTCGAACCCGTGGCCCGCCACAGTTGACACGATGACGGCAGGTTTGCCCACCAGGGGTTTCCTGCCATGCATGGGCATTTCGGATTCCTTCCCGATCCCCATGTACCCGAGAGCAATACTTCTGTCCATCATGCTCTTTACAAGCCCGGATACATCACCGTAATAACCGGGGGAACCGATAACGATTGCTTCACAGTCTATTATCTTTTTGTAGAGGTCAGTCATCCCGTCCTTCTGCCAACAGTTCCCCTCTGAAACACACCTCATGCACCCCGAGCAGTAGCCGACGTTCAGATCGATGAGCCATACAAGCTCTGTTTCAGATCCGGTCCCTTTTAAGACTTCTTCAACAATGGCACCCGTGTTTCCTTCTTTCCTTCCGCTCCCGCAGATTCCAAGTATCATTTCATTCTCCTTTCCTGGTAATCATTAACTCGTCCAAAGGATTCTCCCTTTAGCAGATGTTTAACAAAATGCTCCTGTCAGCCCCAACCGTCAGTAAACAGGCATGCTATATGGCCGCAACAAAAATGAGCAAAAAAGTTGAGGATTATTGCCAGCTGATAGAACTGGCTGTGAAAAAAGTTTAATCGAAACCTACTCATTTTCGGCTGCGTCTTCAACGTCACGTAAGACCCGCAAGAAATTGCCACCCCAGATTTTCCTTATGTCTTCTTTTGAATATCCCCGGTTGACCAATTCGATAGTAATATTTGTCATTTCACTCACGTCAAAGCACCCCTCTACCTCACCACCACCGTCAAAATCAGTGCCAATCCCCACATGATCAATCCCTGCAACTTCAACTATGTGATCGATGTGATCAACCACGTCAGCAACCGTTGGAAGCTTTTCTGGATCATTTGGATCCGGCGTTTTAACAAAATCAGGATATAAAGTAACTTGAATAACGCCATCTTTTTCTGCAAGTTTTTTGAGCATTGCATCATCCAGGTTACGCGGATGATCACAAATTGCACGGGCACAGGAGTGGGAGGCAATCACGGAAGCAGTTGATCGCTCCATAACATCATAAAAAGCTTCATCAGAAATATGAGAAACGTCAACGATCATTCCTACTCGATTCATTTCCGATACAACTTTTTCACCGAACTCACTTAGCCCATTATGTTCAGGACCTTCCGCGTCAGTGGAAGAATCGCAGATATCATTATTTTTCGACCAACACAACGTGATGTATCGTGCTCCCAGATTATAGTATTCTTCTATGAGAGAAAGATCATTACCAATGGGATAGCCGTTTTCCATACCCATAAACACGGCACGCTTACCCTCTTTTTCAATTCTGTATGCATCTTCAGCCGTTGATGCGAATGCCGCTATGGTCGAGTGTTTTTCAAGATTTTCATGAATGATCTCAAACATATCCAGTGCTTTTTCTTTTGCGCTCGCATTTCCCTCGGGCGTCCTCTCCCCTTGCCACACAAATACTGCAAAGAACACCGCATCCAGGCCACCGTCTTTCATGCGAGGAAAATCGATCTTGCTACCACTTTCATAAGGGTCATGACGTTCACCTAAATCGAATTCCGAATTTACCACATACATATAAAATGGTGTGTCAACATGAGTGTCAATGGTTAATATATTTTCGTGAATTTCAAGCGGGTCTTCACAACATCCAGTCAGCAAAAACACACATACAGAAACACAAATCACTTTAACACAATCTGCTATAAGGATAGATACTGCACGCCCTTTCTTCTGCATAGTCTTTTGGCTCCTGTTCCAGTTGGATTGTCAGCTACCCAATGCCTGTTCGTTCCAGCTTTGCGAGTATGTCTCTTCTTCCATTCTCTAATCTGCTTCTGCTCTAATCAATGTCAAAATCCCATCAATCACTCCTTTTAGTTCACCCTTAAACGCTTCATCCACTTCCATTGCTTTAACTATTGCAGGACTCCACTCATAGTAAAGTCTTATGATCTCCTGACCTGTTGGAGTTCTACTGAGTATATTATCTCGGAAATATCGTAATGTTTCTACTTTCTCTGAATACCCCCCATAGATTCTCTCAATCACACAATAATCATTATCATCACCGGCATAGCGGAGGATAATACCCTCGTTACCTACAGCGAAGACATTGTTCCCCGAACTGCCCCAGACACCAAAAATCTGGCTTGGTGCCTCATTAGGCATTTCAGACCAGCTGTTTCCGTCATAGTGGAGTATGGTACCACCATTCCATGAAGAAGCATCCCACCAACCCTTCGTAACATCATAGTTACCTCCTGTAGCAAAGACATCTGTCTCGGAACTGCCCCAGACACCAAGGAGCCACGCTGTGGTTTCACTATCCATGGAAGACCAGGTTGAACCATCGTAGTGGAGGATCGTACCATTATCACCGACGGCAAATATATCCGTTGCAGAACTTCCCCACACACCCCTTAAATTCTCTGTCGTTCCACTTTCCATGGAAGACCAGATTACACCATCATAGTGGAGGATCGAGCCAGCTGCACCAACGCTATATATATCCACGTCCGAACTTCCCCAGACAGCATAGAGATGTTCCATTGTCCAACTTTCCATGTTAGACCAGATTACACCATCATAGTGAAGGATGGTACCATTCTCCCCTACAGCATAGACATCGGTTGCATCATTTCCCCAAAGCCCTTTTAGCCACTCACCTGTAACACTTTCCATGGGAAACCAGGTTGAACCATCATAGTGCTGGATGCTACCACCATGACACACACCAAAGACATCTGAGGCTGAACTGCCCCAGACAGCTGATAGTCACGGGGAATAATTATCCATTCTAGACCAGGTGGCTTCAGGGTTGCCATCATAGTGGAGAATGGTGCCAAGAGTGCCGACGATGAACACATCACTTGCTGAGCTTCCCCAAACAGCATTTAGCGTTTTTTGAGTTCCACTCTCCATAGGAGACCAACCTGCCAATGCAACAGCAACACACATAGGTAAAAGCATTAGAGAGAAAATCAAGATTGGTTTTAGTAATAATTTTTTGTTCATGATACGGTACCTCCCTTCCTCAATGATTATTTGTTATCACTCCTTTTTATATGCCAATATCTGCGAGTGGTTCACTCACCCCTTCCCTCTTTAAAATCATTCTTGCCACCTTAAGTCCAGAAATGACTGTTGCGAAAACTCCTATTGCCGGCTGCGTCCAATGGCCACT